>JASFOT010000252.1:0-4241 GCA_050116375.1 Gammaproteobacteria bacterium
GGCCAGTCGCCGCGAAGCGCGATCGCGGGAGACCGGGACGGAGAAGGCCGCCGGGCCGCCGTGGCACCATCTGAGCGCCCAGGAGGCGCTGGAGCGGCTCGGCGTCGGTCCCGAGGGCCTCAGTCCCGAAGAGGCGCGCCGGCGCCTGGCGAGCCACGGCCCCAACCGGCTTCCCGAGGCCAAGCCGCGCAGTCCGCTGGTGCGCTTCCTGGCCCAGTTCCATAACGTACTGATCTATGTGCTCCTGGCCGCCGCCGTGATCACTGCCCTGCTGCAGCACTGGCTCGATGCAGGCGTTATCTTCGGCGTGGTATTGGTCAATGCCGCAATCGGCTTCGTCCAGGAAGGGAAGGCCGAGGACGCACTGAAAGCCATCCGCAACATGCTCTCGCCCCACGCTATGGCGTGGCGCGGCGGCCGGCTGGTGACGCTGGACGCCACCGGCCTGGTGCCGGGTGATCTTGTACAAATCCAGTCCGGCGACAA
This sequence comes from Gammaproteobacteria bacterium, assembly GCA_050116375.1. Taxonomy (GTDB): domain Bacteria; phylum Pseudomonadota; class Gammaproteobacteria; order Steroidobacterales; family XN24; genus JAHEFR01. The sequence goes on from JASFOT010000252.1 coordinate 487, forward strand.
GGTGCCCGCGGACCTGCGCCTGTTGCAGGCCAAGTCGCTGCAAATCGAGGAGGCCCCGCTGACGGGCGAATCGGTCCCGGTGGACAAGACCAATACGCCGGTACCTTCGGAAACGCCGCTGGCCGATCGCTGCTGCGTGGCCTACTCGGGCACGCTGGTCACCCACGGAAAGGGTACAGGTGTTGTCGTCGCCAGCGGTGCCGGCACTGAAATCGGCCGGATCAGCGCGCTTGTAGCCGGTATCGAACAATTGACCACGCCGCTGCTGCGGCAGATGGCCCAGTTCGGCCGCTGGCTGACGGCGGCTATCCTGGTCCTGGCGGCTGGCAGTTTCGCCTTCGGTGTTTTCGCGCGCGACTATACGGCCACAGAGATGTTCCTGGCCTCTGTGGGTCTCGCTGTGGCAGCGATCCCGGAGGGTCTCCCGGCAATCATGACCATCACCCTGGCCATCGGCGTCCAGCGCATGGCCAGGCGCAATGCCATTATCCGCCGGCTACCGGCCGTCGAGACCCTCGGTACCGTCGGCGTCATCTGCTCGGACAAGACCGGCACGCTGACCCGCAACGCGATGACGGTGTCCACGATCCACACGGGAGAGCGGGCGCTGACGCTGACCGGCACAGGCTACGATCCTCATGGCGCTTTCATGCACGACGGCAACGCCCTGCCGCGGCCCGAGGATGACACCCGGCTCGCCGAAGCCCTGCGCGCCGTGGTTCTGTGCAACGACGCCTCGCTGGAACAGGCCGAGGAGGAGTGCTGGCGCGTGCACGGCGACCCCATGGAGGGAGCCCTGCTGGTAGCGGCGATCAAGGCGGGTATTGATCTCGAGGCCGTCGGGAAGCGCTTTCCGCGCACCGACCTGATCCCGTTCGAGTCCGACCACAAGTTCATGGCCACCCTGCACCACAGCCATGAGGGTGAATCCTTCGTGTACGTCAAGGGCGCACCGGAGGCAATGCTCGGCATGTGCACAACTCAGCGCGGGCCGGACGGCGATGTAAGCCTGGATCGTGACGCCTGGGAAGAGCGCATGGAGGCCATGGCCGGTGCTGGACAGCGGGTGCTGGCCGTGGCCATGAAGCCGGCGAAGCCGCACCGCACCGAGCTGGACTTCGATGACGTGGACAGCGACCTGACCTTACTGGCCCTGTTGGGCCTCATGGATCCGCCGCGGGAGGAGGCTATTGAGGCCGTACATACCTGTCGGAGGGCCGGCATCCGCGTGAAGATGATTACCGGCGATCACGCAAGCACGGCCCGCGCTATCGGCCGATGCGTGGGCCTTGCGAATCCCGATGACGCGCTCACCGGCACGGAGCTGGACCAGATGAACGATGACGAACTGCTTCGGCGCGTGAACGATGTGGACATTTATGCGCGCGTAACGCCGGAGCACAAGCTACGCCTGGTGGAACTGCTGCAGCGGTCCGGTGCGATCGTTGCCATGACCGGCGACGGCGTCAATGACGCACCGGCCCTAAAGCGCGCCAATGTCGGTGTCGCCATGGGCATCAGCGGTACCGAGGCCGCCAAGGAAGCGGCCGAGATGGTGCTGGCCGACGACAACTTCGCCTCCATCGCGAATGCTGTCGAGGAGGGCCGCACCGTCTATGACAACCTGAGGAAGGCGATCCTGTTTATCCTGCCCACTAACGGCGGAGAGGCCCTGGTGGTGCTGGGCGCCATCCTTCTCGGCTTTCACGAGTTCCCGCTGACCCCTGTGCAGATCCTCTGGGTTAACATGATCACCGCGGTTACGCTGGCGCTGGCCTTGGCCTTCGAACCGCCGGAGCCCGGCGTCATGGCGCGGCCACCACGCGACGCTGGGCAGCCGGTGCTGACACCGCTATTCCTGTGGCGCATTGGCTATGTGTCGCTGGTCCTGATGGCCGGCACGTTCGGCCTGTTCCTTTGGGAGCAATACCAGGGTGCACCCATAGAGCAAGCCCGAACCGTGGCCGTCAATACGTTGGTCGTGTTCGAGATCTTCTACTTGTTCAATTCCCGCTACATGACCGCGCCGGTGTTGAATCGCGACGGCCTGCTCGGCAACTGCTATGTGCTCTACGCTGTCGGCCTGCTCATCCTGTTCCAACTCGCGTTCACTTATCTGCCTCCGATGCAGGCCCTGTTCGGCACCGCGGCGATCGATGCCGGCATCTGGCTGCGGATTGTACTCGTGGCAGCCTCAGTATTTTTCATTGTCGAGCTAGAGAAGGCATTGGTGCGGCGCTGGCGGCCGTCCGGTTCGGCTGCGGTCCCGGGAACAAAGCGATTGTCGAACTAGGGGGTGCCGGTGTTATGTATTCAACTCTTTCGAGGCGGCGATGCCGGCGAAGGGAACGCTGCCGATCGCTTCATCCCACCGTGGCTACGTGAAGCTGTCGTTCGAACCCTCGAATCTGAATAACAAGGGTCCGAACCGATGCACACGAAGTGCGCAGACAGAAGCCGGTGTGGAGGCACGCCGCGCTGAAGGCATGCGGACGGCGCAGATCACCGGCCAGGAACCAACCATAGCCCGATCCTTCGGCGTCCGGGTGCCCGCTGCTCCCGTTAAAGCACTCACCGTGGACCCCACTTGAAGCCGGCGCGATCTCGCACCCAAGCCCACGCGGAGCCAGTCAGCCATCCGGGCAGGTCAGGGAACAGTGAGCGCGAAGCCAGCTCCGATCGGAAAAGCAAAGCAATTAGCTGGCTCTGAGGATATCTACCGTCATCCCGCTTTAAAACTGGAGTTCGGCCGTGTGCCGATTTTCGTTACCATAGGCGGCAAGCTCTGTTTCGGCTCACAGAGTCCGGACGGGGCGTGCATCACATAACAAAAGGAAAACTCCCGGGGAACCCGGGCTCGGCTACAGCCGTCACGGCAAAGCTCTCTGCTACAGCAGATGAATCATTGCCAAGGACTCCGCCGACCGTGCCCGGCCGATACGCGCCGTCATCCGTGAGCCTTTCGGGAGTATCCCGGAAAGCGTCGCCGTCGCGGCTTGTAACTCGCCGGCACACAGGACGCAGCATGCAGGCGCGGGCAATCGAACCATCTGCAGACCGTCAGTGAGGAGTCATGAACGGAACTTCGGCCAACCAGACCACAATGGGCAGCGGCGGCACGATCGCCACACGGGCACTGGGTCTCGCCACTGTGCTCGTGGCAGCGTGGCTGCTCTGGTCTGGCCTTTACAAGCCACTGCTTCTCGCTCTGGGTGCATTTTCCTGCGCACTGGTGATCTATGTCTCTTTCCGGATGCATCTGTTCGAGTACAGCGTATTCACCCTGAGATTCGGCTGGCGATTGATTGGCTTTTGGGGCTGGCTTGGGAAAGAGGCCGTCAAGTCGAGCCTTCTGGTCAGCCGTATCGTGCTCAGCCCGCGCCTGCCCATTAGCCCGACGGTGACGGAGCTGGATGCTGCGAGCCAGCATCCCGTCGATCTGGCCACCCTCGGCAATTCCATCACCCTGACCCCGGGCACACTGACGCTGAGGATCCGCGACGGACGGTTGACCGTCCACGCACTGACAAGCGAAGTCGCCGACGACTTGCTGGACGGTGAAATGAATCGACGCGTCGCGAGATTGCGGGAGGACTGACGTGTACTACGCCGTGTCCATCGCGATCCTAATCACCATGGCACTTGCGCTGACCCGTGCGCTACTTGGCCCGACAGTTTATGACCGGGTGCTCGCCGTCAACATGTTTGGCACCAAGACAGTCCTGCTGCTTTCCGTCATAGCATTTCTCGGCGGC
>JASFOT010000253.1:0-4235 GCA_050116375.1 Gammaproteobacteria bacterium
AGAAGATTCCGACTACCTTGTTTGCTGAGCCTGATCCTCCTTTCGACGGGCTGTCTGCCCGGCGGCGAGGAGACGTCGCAGGAACAGGCCGGATCGTCCTGGAAAGGCCAGCCGGTACCGGAGGGCTCTCTTCCGCGACAGGTGATTCCGGAGAGCTGTTCGCTGCGGCTGGAGATTCTTCCGGAGATGTCCGGGTTCACCGGCCAGGCCGAAATCGTGGTCGCCATCCGCGAGCCCGTCGAACGGATATGGCTGCACGGCCAGGATCTCGAAGTCCGGAGTGTGGAAGTCCTGCTGGAGGACGGCGAACAGGTGACCGGGCGTTACACGCAGGTCCATCCGGACGGAATTTCCGTGATCGAACTTCCCAGTGAGGTGCAGCCCGGCGCGGCACGCATCCGGATCGGATATTCCGGTCGTTTCGCGGAGGATGCCAGCGGACTTTTTCGAACCGAGTCCGGTGGTGACTGGTACGTCTTCTCGGAGTTCCAGCCTATACAGGCCCGACAGGCCTTCCCGGGATTCGACGAGCCCGCGTTCAAGATCCCCTACGACATCGAGATCGTGACCCGTCGCGACTACGTGGCGCTGTCCAACACCCGACAACGCGAAGAGGAGTTGACGGAGAATGACCTGAAGCGGGTTCGATTCGAAAAGACTCCGCCCCTGCCGTCGTACCTTGTGGCCTTTGCCGTAGGGCCACTCGATGTGGTGGAAGGTCCGCCGGTGCCTCCGGGCCCCTGGCGCGAACAGAGCGTTCGCGTAAGAGGTGTTGCCGCGAAAGGGAAGGGGGCCGCTCTCGACTACGCTCTCGCCAACACCGCCGTGATGGTGGAGGCCCTGGAGCAATATTTCGAGATCCCCTATCCCTACGACAAGCTGGACCTGGTGGCCGTGCCCGGTTATGCAGCCGCCATGGAGAATGCGGGACTGATCTTCTACAGCGAATATCTCCTGCTGATGGAAGACAGCCCGTCTATTCGCCAGCAGGAGAGCTTCGGCGCAACTCACGCTCACGAACTGGCGCATCAGTGGCTCGGCAACCTGGTCACCATGGCCTGGTGGGACGACCTCTGGCTGAACGAGGCCTTCGCCAACTGGATGGCCGAGAAGGTCATGGCTGTCTGGCGTCCGGAACTTCGATACGGGCGTCAGGCCCTGGCGTCCGTGTTTCGCACCATGGATTCCGACAGCCTGGCATCCGCAAGGAGCGTCCGTGAACCGGTTCGGGACTCCGCAGGGATGTTTGCCGCATTCGATGACCTCACCTACGTCAAGGGCGCGGCCGTGCTGACCATGGTCGAGAACTACCTGGGAGCGGAACTGTTCCGGCAGGGGCTGAAGCTCCACCTCGAACGCTTTTCACACGCAACGGCGGATGTCTTCGATCTGGTGGATTCCCTGGAGACGGTGGCCGGGGAGGATCAGCAGCTCGAAATGATACTGCGGTCCTATCTTTTCCAGCCCGGTGTCCCGCTGGTTTCCGCGGCGCTCGACTGCGCCGGGGCGGAGGCAACCGTTCGCCTGAGCCAGAAGCGGTACCTCCCCCTGGGAGCAGTGTCCGACTCCTCTGGTCAGTGGAGCATCCCCGTCTGCATGAGCTGGGGCGGCGTGAGGAGCGAAGCACGAGCCGAGCAGTGTCTGCTGCTTTCGGAACAGTCCCGGGAAATCTCCCTGGGTGCCGGCTGCCCGGCCTGGCTGATGCCGAACCGAGGCGCGGCCGGATATTATCGCTGGGAGGTCGAGCGGGATAATATGGCGTTTCTGGTCGCGTCCGGTCAGGCGCTGGATACGCTGGAGCGGATGAGTCTGGCCGATAGTCTGGCCGCCATGGTCCGCAGCGGATCGCTTGGGCTGGACGAATATCTTGTTGCTCTTCCCGATCTGGCGGCTGCGCTGGAAAGATCCGTGTCCCTCGCGCCCGCGCCGGAAATACGGCGGATACTGGATTACCTGGTGAAGCCCGATCAGTATGCGGAGGCCCGCGCATATTTCGGCGCCATCTACGGGAGGCGGCTGGAATTCCTCGACCGCCCTGGGGGCGCGGAAGCTTCCCCGGAGGAAGAGCGGTTCAGATTCGAGCTGACGCGTTTCCTGGCCGAGGATGCCAGGGATGCGGACGTGCGTCGCCGGCTTGAGGATGCCGCCAGGGCCTACGAAGAGGCGGACGGGAAATCCGCTGATCGCGAAGTCGAGCCGGACCTGGTGGGCACCATGCTCGCCGTCGGTGTCCAGGAGCTGGGCGAGGAGTTCTTCGACAAACTGCTGGACGATCTGGCGGGCGAGACCTCGGCGGCGCGCCGCCGGGATCTGATATATGCCGTCGGAAAAGCCGGGGATCCGCTACTCACCGCCCGGGCACGAAATCTGCTGCTGGACGACGTAATCCGTGGAAGCGAGGTTCCCGCCCTTTTGACGCGGCTGACGGAACCGGACCGCATTGTCGGAACATGGGACTGGTTCCAGGGTAACCGTACTGCGCTGATCGAACGTTATCCCGGCGTCTGGCGGTTTTACCTGCCGTTCCATTTCTCGGCCTTCTGCGACGATCGCCGTATCTCCGAACTCGAGGACGTTTTCCTCGATTACGTGACCTCGATCGACGGAATCTCGCTCTCGCTGCGTCAGGTACAGGAAGCGGTGGGTATCTGCGCCGCGTACCGTGCCAGGCATGCCGGGACTGCGCGCGAGTTTTTCGGTTCCCTGGCCCGGGAAGCACCGCCCTGACGTCGGCGGGGTTTGCCGTAGAAGTGCGAGTCAGGCTAGCTTAGGCAGCCCAGGGGAGGGTGGGCATGTTGCGACAGACCAGAACCGGCAGCGAAGTCGAACCCCGTGCGGGCACCATGCGTCGCAAGGGCCCGGCTGCCCGGCTGGTGGTTCTCTACGCAGCTGCCTTCGTTCTGGTCAGTATCGTCCTGATCGCGGACGCGCCGCCCAAGACAAACCATTTCCTGGGTGAGCTCTATCAGCTGCGTCACGTGCTTTTCTTTGGCATCGCCGGGCTGATCGTGCTTGAGCTGACCGCCCTCCTTGGACGGCGGTGGATCCGCAAGCGCTCGCTCTACTATCTGGTGGCCGGATTTGCCGTGGCGGGCGCGAGCCTGGGCCTGGAAATCCTCTCTCCCGAAGCCGGCGCATTCAGCGTCGACCGGCTGCTGAGGAACTTTTGCGGCGGCATCGCGTTCCTCACCCTGAGCGCAGCGCTGGATCATCCGCTGAGACGTGAACACGACTGGCTTCGGGGCCGACCGCGGCGGCTCCTGGGCTGGTGTTCGCTCATTGTCCTGGTCCTGGTAATGCAGTCGCTGATACCGATCGCGATTTCCTATGCGGGCAGGAGCGGGGCCTATCCCCGGGTCGTGGACATGACCGATGCCTGGCAACAGCGATTCATCCAGCCGCGCGACGCGCTGCTCTTTGTCGGAATGCCTCCCAAAGGCTGGGAGTCCAGGAACAATCGCATCACCGCCATGATTTTTTTCGGGGAAGCAGCCGGCGCCGGCGTGATGATTCAGGAACCCTATTCGGACTGGCGCGGGTACAACACGCTGCAGATCCAGATCTATTCCCTGATGGAGACCCCGCGGATGATCGCGCTGAGAATCGAGGACAAGCGCGTGGAAAAACCTCGCGGAGACAGAACGGATCTTCCTCTCCAGGTGGAACCCGGCTACAACCTGTACGAAATTCCCATGGAGGCAATTCGCGCCGGGCCGGACGGTCGAAAGCTCAGGCTCAACAAAATCCGACGAGTCGGGGTTTTTTCGCCGGGAAGCGATGAGCCGTTCATGCTTTTCTTCAGCGACTTTCGTCTGGCTAACAGGCCACCAGCCGAAAGCTGAGGGGGGCTTCGGGCTCCGCAGCCATATGATCGAGACGCACTCCTGGAATGTCTCCCCATCGGAGGCGAGGGCGATCCAGGAGGATCTCCGCGGCCGGGTCATCACGCAGGACGACTTCGGCGACATCAGACAGGTCGCCGGCACGGACGTGGCCTTCGAGGAACAGGGTAGGGTGACCCGGGGGGCGGTCGCCCTTCTGGAATACCCTGGCCTGGAGTTGATAGAACACGCCATTGCCCGTCGTCCCACCACCTTTCCCTACATACCAGGGCTGCTGTCTTTCAGGGAGATTCCGGTTCTTCTTGACGCCATCGAGGCGCTGGGTCGTCGCCCTGACCTGGTGATCTGCGACGGGCAGGGGATCGCCCACCCGCGGCGCTTCGGCCTTGCATG
>JASFOT010000254.1:0-4234 GCA_050116375.1 Gammaproteobacteria bacterium
CCAATCCAGTTCTCCGGCGCGACTTCCATGAAATCCACCTCCGGAGGAGATTTCATGCAGCTTCCGATCATGCTGCGACGGAGGCCGAGACCGACTCCATCGAGGGGATAACTTTCGGTCATGTCGTCATAAGAATCCGTGTGAATTGCATCGGAAAGCATACGCGAACCGGAAATGCCGGTGTACCGTCGGCCGGCAGTTCCCGGATTCAGACTATTAGACCGGACGGGAACCGGTTTTATTTCACCGCAGGCCCGCAGCCGCTCTTAGCGGGGTTGGTCCGTTTCTCAGAGATCGTCCAGGACAACCGCTTCCACCAGATCGCCGCTGCCCGCCTCGGCTGGGACGAGAAGTAATGTTCGAACATCACCCTCGTCCAGCTGGATATCGACGGGCCCGAGGGCGACTTCTTCCCTGTCGTTCGTGGCATCCTCGTCCTCGGTGTTGAGCCATTCGGTGACGGTCACCAGCGTGGAACCGGGCAGGCGAGCCAGCCGCGAGAACACTCGCGGTGGAACGGTCCTGTTGATCAGGAGCCCTCCGTAGTCGCCGTTGGGGACATCCACGTCTTCCGGGTAGCCCACGTACACGGAAACCACTCGGTTCTCCGGGGCTGTCAGGATGATGCCGAGGCGGCCCTCGGTAATGACGGAGCGCCGGTCTTCATCCTGGATAATCCCGCCCGGCGCGCCCTCGGAATCGATCAGGTAGAGCGCCTTTTCGACTCCGGGGTTGGTCGGAACCGTCTGTTCGAATAGAACGCTGGCCGGTTGTCCGGGCGAAGTCGCGCTGACGAGGTACTCGTCGGGAATCAGGGCCCGGTGGGCCGAGCTTTCCAGGTAGGCGAGATTGGTGGCAAGAGGATTTCCGGCATCGCCGTCGATAAGGACGTCGGCGTTCCCGAGGGTCCTCGATACGTGCCTCGTCCGCAGGGATGAGGAATCACCAGAGCCGGCCAGCGTAAACACGGTTGCGCCGTCGGTGAGCAGGGCCTGGATGGGCCACTGGAGCGAAGGAGCGGTATCGAGGATGCAGAACAGCCAGTCCCGTCCTCCCCGATCGTCCGGCGCGTTAGGGTCGCGGAAAAACTGCAGTAAGCCGGAATCGAATATCAGCTCGCCGTCGCTGACACGGAGAATACGGATCTGGTACTCACCCTCGGCGATGGTTGCAGACGCTGTGTATTGCGTCCGGTCCAGCGTTGCGTAGGGCGTCGCGTTCCCCAGGTCTGCGTCGGGCGCCGTCAGATAGAACTCCAGCTCGTCCTGCAATGCGGCCGCATGGGCGAACTGCAGATAGATTTCCGTGAAAGGTCGGCGGACCTGTCGCTTTGAGATGACAAAAGAGTCCGGCGCGTCCACGTAACCGGTGGAAACAAACGTGTACTCGAATCCGGTCTGGAATATGAGACCTTCTATGCGATCGATATCGAATCGATCGAGATCGGGCAGCCGCCCCTGGATCCTGGCAACCGTGTCAAAGGAGGCGAATCCCGAAAACGGGGAGATGTTCCCGAACGGAAGATCCGAAATGAACAGACGCGGGCCGATGGAGAAAGTTTGTGCGGGGGAGTCCACCATGGCGTTGATGCCACGGGCATAGATGTACGCGGTGTCTACGAAGTCGTCTGAATCGTTGCCGCCACAGGCAGCGATTAGCGTAATGCCAAACAGAATAAAAAGACGTTTCATGGAATTCCCGGACATGGGTTGACCTGGTAATTTTACCTTTTTCTCACGTTCTGCGTCTCTGCCGCGGGAGTCACCCGGAAGCCATTGAGCCGGTTCAGCTGTCAGAGCCGTCTGAGGGCCTCGATATAGGCGTCTTCGTCGGGTGGAATACCGTTTCGTTGTGCTCGCCATAGAGCTTCCCCCAGGCATTCCATCATCAGATGTTCCGCCAGATGCTCGTCACCGAGACGGTGGCGGAGATCGGCATGCACACGGGCAATGCCCGATGGGCGATCCGTTGCGACCTGCTCGCGAATGGCCAGGTGCATGCCCATATGAAGGAACGGATTCGTCTCGCCATCTTCGGGTGCCCAGTCCCTGGTCAGCGATTCCTGCGATTGCTCGACGACCCTGTGATACTCCGGATGACGGCCGACGATTTCCGCGATTTGCAGATCGATCGGTTCCATCGGCAGCGATTCCTGATGGCGCCGCCAGGCTTCGGCGTACATCCGCCGCAAAGCCATTCGATCCCCGGGGAAAAACCCCGTCATCGTGCAGATTCGCGCAATGGAAGCGCGGCGGGCTGGCTGGCGGTCCTGGATGGGAATTCACACAGGTCCGCGATGATGCAGCGCTCGCATTCCGGTCGCCGTGCCTTGCAGACGTAACGCCCGTGCAGGATGAGCCAGTGATGAGCATCGTGCAGGAACTCCCCCGGTATGCTCCGCGTCAGGGCTTTCTCCACGGCCAGAGGCGTCTTGCCCCGCGCCAGGCGGGTCCTGTTGGCCACCCGGAAGATATGTGTATCGACGGCAACCGTGGGTTGCCCGAAAGCGGTGTTGAGTATGACGTTGGCCGTCTTGCGGCCGACACCGGGCAGGGACTCGAGCGCTTGTCTGTCGTCCGGCACCTCCCCGTGGTGTTTCTCCAGCAAAAGGCGACAGGTGGTGATGATGTTTTTTGCCTTGCTGTTGTAAAGACCGATGGTCTTGATGTAATCCGCCAGACCCGTCTCCCCGAGGTCAAGAATGGCCTGGGGGGTATTTGCGACCGGAAAGAGTTTCGACGTCGCCCGATTGACGCTTTTGTCCGTGGCTTGTGCCGAGAGAATCACGGCGACGAGAAGCTCAAAAGGTGTGGAAGTTTCGAGTTCCGTAGTGGGCGCCGGATTCGCCTGTTGGAATCGGCGGAAGATCTCGGCTCGCTTCTGCCTGTTCACGACGGCGCCGTCAGGCGGCGTGGCCCGCGGGGTGCGGCTCCGGGGCGGGTGCCCCGGTCCGTGCCGCCATACGACGGTCGATAACGTTCTTGAGAGCGACCATGAGGCCGAGTCCGATGAAAGCCCCGGGTGGAAGCAGGGCAAGCAGAAAACCATTTTCCGTGAAGCGGATGGTCAGGTCCGAGCCTGCTCCAAACATCATGTGGGCACCCGAGAACAGGGTTCCCTGCCCGATGATTTCCCTGGCGCTTCCCAGAATCACCAGGACGAGGCTGAAACCCGCGCCCATCAGGAGGCCGTCCGCAACCGCAAACGCGGGGTTGTTGCGCGAGGCGAAAGCTTCCGCCCGACCGATGATCATGCAGTTGGTCACGATCAGGGGAATGAAGATGCCGAGGACGCGATACAGCTCGTGGAACCAGGCGTTCATGGCCAGTTCAACGGCCGTGACCAGCGCCGCAATCACGAGCACGAACACCGGAATACGAATCTCCGGCCTGACCACTCCGCGTATCAGGGAAACGATGAGGTTCGAGCCGGTGAGAACCGCCGTGGTGGCGATGCCAAGCCCCAGCCCGTTGACTGCGCTCGTCGTGACGGCAAGCAGCGGGCACAGTCCGAGAAGCTGGACCAGCCCGGGGTTATTGTTCCAGAGACCGTCGGCTGCGATCTGACGTAAATTGTTCACTGTCCTGCCTTCATCGTTTCCGTCGCGTCCGCGAAGAGGTCTTTCCTGTGGGCATCGAAGTATATCAGCGCGTTCCGCACGGCCTTGACCACAGCGCGGGGCGTGACCGTCGCGCCGGTAAACTGATCGAAATCGCCGCCGTCTCTGCGCACTGCCCAGTCGCTCAATGGAGGATCGCCAACCGAGCGTCCCGAAAAATTGCGAATCCAGTCGGAACGCTCCGCCTCGATGGCATCCCCCAGCCCCGGGGTTTCGCGATGGGAAGTGACACGGACACCCGTGATCGTGCCATCGAAATCGATTCCCACCAGCAGCTTGATCGGTCCGCTGTACCCGTTCGGGGCCAACGGCGTGAGAATAACGGCTGAGGGTCGGCCGCCCTTGAATGCCCGGTACGCGGTAACGGGTTCGTCGCTGCCGAGCAGTTCCGGGTTCGTCACCTGAACCGTGTCCGTGAACACCTCGTTGTCGTACCGGTCGGAGGGCAGAACCTCGTGCAGCGTACGCAGCAGGTAAGCGCGCTCGTTGGCCTCGATCCTTTCCCTGGTCGCGTCCTCCGTAAATGCCACCAGCCCGACGCCGGAAGCGGCAAAAACCGCCAGAACGCCCGCAGCCGACGCCATCCGGCCAAGCAGACTGCTCTTTTCAGCGGCC
>JASFOT010000255.1:0-4230 GCA_050116375.1 Gammaproteobacteria bacterium
GCATCAGAAATTCGCGTAATAGTCGGCGCGAAAACGACGCAGCACCTCTTCGGTTTGGTCGGCACCGACGAGTTGATGAAGAAGCGCTTCACGCGCCAGATCCAGGCTTGCCTCCAGGTTCTCGGAGATGGCCAGGCTGGCACCCAATTTTCGCAGCGCCTCACATTGGCTCGCATCATGTCCTCGGGCGAGGATTGTGAGGTCTGGTTGTGCCCTGTGCAGCGCGGCCACGATGCTCTCTGTTGCCTCGAAATCGTTGACAGTAACGATTACAAGACTCGCATCGGCAACGCCCAGCGAGCGGAGCACGTCGGGCTTGCGGCCATCGCCATAGAACACCCGATATCCTTTGGCACGTTGCCGCAAAACCAGCGACGAGTCCTGATCAATTGCGACGTACGGCACGCCTGCGGATGTGAAGATCTCGCCAATGCGCCGCCCGACGCGGCCAAAACCGGCTAGAACCACAGGGGCCTTTGCCGCTTCTTCAGGGCGATCCGGCGGTGAACGCGTTGTTGCCGTCGATGCCAGTTGCTGCGCCAGGTATGCGAGCGGGGGCGTCAACAGCATGCTAAGCACGACGACGACCAAGAGTTGTTGGAACAGTTCGGTGTCGAGCAGCGCAGATTCGAAAGCATACGCGAAGAGAACGAGACCGAACTCACCGCTCTGGGCTAACAGCAGTGCCACAGCGGCCGCGGTCCTCGCGCCAAGACCAAAAGCCATAGCCAACGGCCAAAGGACAGCAAATTTGACTGCGATCAGAGCGCCGACCAGCCCGATCGTCAGAAAGGGTTGTCCGACAAATTGGCTGATTTCCAGAGACATGCCCATGGACATGAAAAACAGGCCTAGCAAGAGTCCCCTGAAGGGCTCTATTTCAGCGACCACCTCATGACGAAAGGGCGAATCGGCGATTAGCAGACCCGCTATGAATGCGCCCATCGCCATTGATAAGCCCAGGTGCTCAGTCAAGAGCGCGCTGCCCAGGACGAGCAGGACCGTGACGGCGGTAAATATCTCCTTGCTCCGGGATTGCGCCACGCGATGCAGTAGCGGCTGCAGGAGGTATCGGCCGCCGGCGACGACGGCCAGCAGAATTACGACTGCCTCGACCAGCGCGATCGCTAAATCCGTACCCACCGAAAGGTGCTGCGTGGCAAGCAGAGGCACGAGGGCCAGCAGCGGCACAACGGCAAGGTCCTGAAGTAGCAGCACGGCGAGCGACGCACGGCCGTGTTCAGAGTGCAACGCTCGCCGTTCGGAAAGGATTTGCAGGACGAAAGCTGTCGAGGACAAGGCCAGGGCGGGGCCGATAACAGCGGCGGCACGGACCGTAACGTCCAGCAACAGGTGAACGGCAGCGGTTATCAGGACTCCCGTTGAAATTACCTGCAAGGTGCCAAGCCCGAATACCAGGCGGCGCATCGCCCAAAGTCTCGATGGTTTGAGTTCGATTCCGATGACGAAGAGGAGAAGCACGACGCCCAATTCGGCCAGGCGGCCGATCTCTGTGACATTATCGATCAGCGCCAACCCTGACGGCCCGACCGCGACACCGGCGATCAGGAACCCCGGCACGGCGCCGAACCCGACGACTCGGAACAAGGGGACTGCGATTACCGCTGCGGCAAGCAGAATTACGATGTCGAGAATATAGTTGGCCGTCATGACCCGGGGTTTGAATTGCGGCCAGGACAGAATACAACCTTTGGCAACTGCGTCGCTGTCGGTCTGTCATTGCGGACAAATTCGCCGCCGTTGGCTACCGGATACCACCGAGCCGGAAATTAGCCTGTCCGTACCGCGGTAACGCCCGTCCCCCAGAAAAAACCAACCTTGGGCGGCTCTCGTAAGTCCAGGGCCGGCTTCCCGAATCTGGCTCGCGGGGCGGACTCGAACACCGACCAAGAGATTAACAGTCGCCTAAGTCCCGGTGGGAGCCACTAGGCCGGTGAAGTCTCGGCTGCTGGCCGGAATCAGACATCCCTGGGGTGCCCCAAAGAAAGTGGTGGTGGGCCCGCCAGGATTACTCGCCGCTTGTGCGGCTCGCCCTTCGGGCGGGCACCGGAAACCGGTGCCGTTCCGTCACCTGGCTTCGCCATTCTCGCGTAGAACCTGTTCCGAACAATCCGATTGAAAATAAATGACTTACGGACTGAAATCCTGATTAAAAGGGTTGCTCCGGGCCCGTTCGATCTTCATCCAGGAGCGTTCGGTGGCCACGTGACAGGCATTGCATTGCGCGACCAGCCCACCGACGGCCGCATCCGCGTCGCCCCCCGTCTCGAGCGCGTTTTCCAGCGCCTCGATGGCGGGGGTGAGCATCGACTCCGTGAGGGCTCCGACCTGGTGGCCCTCGTAGATGACGCCGGCTTCCGCGAGCTCTTCCACCAGTTCCTCGAGCTCGTGTATGTAGTAGCCCGCGAGCCGCGCATTGTCCGCCTGGACACTGAGATCGAGTTTGTGGAGATAGCGCTGGATATAGCCCATCTTCGTCACCAGGCCCTCGGCGCCGGCCTCGTCCGGTGCCGCTATCAGCCGCGGGCTGGCGGTGGCCAGCGCCAGAAAGCACCCGACGGAGAGCGCGGCGGTTCGGAAATTCGTCATAACTGGACTCCTCTGCTCCGGGGCTCCGAGTGTCGCGGCAGCGGATAAGAAGATCAAATAGGATACTGCAGGTGCGTTGGCGGTTGAATCGGCGTTGAGTCAGTTGGGGTTCTTGGAGGCGGCTAGGAAAGAAAAAGGGGATGACACCACATCAGAAGAGTCCGGTGAGTCCCCCATTTGCGTTAATAAACCGACGGAAAGAGGCTCGGACGAGAACGTGACGTCTGCGATAACGCCGCTCCTTCGATAGGGCCGCTTCCATGTTAGGGATCGCGGCTAGAGGCCGCTCCTGCGGTGGCGCCGCTCCAGCTCCTTTTGGCCAAGACCGGACCTCTTAGCGCTTGGCGTGGGCCTGATCCGGCCCAGCGACCCCCAACGGGGCCCGAAAACCGTCCGCCTCCGACCCGAAGCGGCTTTTTAGGGATTCCTGATATTCGACCAGTAGTGCAGGGGTGCACGGTACTTGGCGGACTTAAATTGGTTGAATTGTTCAATAACCAGGAGCCGCCAGAACCGGCTGCAATCGATGATCCGGCGGGACTCAACGAGAGACCAGGAAAAACGCCAGTCTTCCCGATACCGCCAGCGACTTGGTGAAAGTGTTCGGCCGATCGGTTGAGACGGCAACCCGAGAAAACATTGACAGGGGAGGGCCTGGCTGACCGGTGGTTCCTGCAAGCGACGCTCGGCGACAAGTCAGATCAGGACGCGCTCGTTAGAAGTCCCAGTCCGTCTCGGCCTGGACTACACCGTGGGCGTCAACCTGGATCGCTACGTTGTCGAAGGCGATATCGAGTATTTCTTTCAGATTCGGTGCATCTGGGCGAATCGCAACGGCGATGTTGTCCTTCTGTTCGCCAAAGGTGCAGATCTCGACCTTGACGCGCAGGGCGGGGTCAACCTTCATCGCGTAGCGGAGTGCCACCTCGCCCGCGAGGCCGCCGATGTGCGTTCCGGACTGAACGGCTGCCAGCATCGACCCGATATCGTCAAAAAGAGCCATGGAGTCTCCAAGTTCCACGTCACTCAACACGCTTTCGAAGGTGGTGCCGCGCTGGGCGCCTATCTTCCAGTTTCCCCGAGCGAGTGAAGCCAGGTCGTCGCGCGACTCCGGGCATTTGACACCGACCTGCAGCGCCGCCCGACGATTCAGCGCCAGCGCGACATGCTCGGTAACGTACGGGCGTGACAAGCGAACCTGGAGACTTCGCGTCACGGTTCGACTGATGAACGAAATGGCAATGTCGACCTGGCCGGACGCGGCTTGCTGGACCAGCGCGTCAGTCGTCTTGGCGGTGCGCACAAACTCGGTTTTCACGCCCAGCCTTCTGGCCAGCCCGTTCGCGATGCGTATGTCGATTCCTGTCAGGGCGCCGTCCCGGCGGTGATCAGAAACGGCGGGATATCCCGGGCAGACAGGGCGACGCGCAGCACGCCCCGGTCGAGGATTGCCTGGATGTCGGGAAATGGCGTCGTCGCCTGACTCGCCACGGTCCCGGGGAGGCACGTCGCCACGAAACATGCGGCCACCGCAAGCAGCCGTCGGGCCCCGTCCTCAAACGATCTTTGTTTTCTTTTTATGAAGGGCCGCTTGCGACTTCAGCCGGATTTTCTGTGACA
>JASFOT010000256.1:0-4196 GCA_050116375.1 Gammaproteobacteria bacterium
GAGGACGAGGACGAAGCCGTGACGCTGGCCAACTGTACCCGTTACGGTCTGGCATCCGCCCTGTGGAGCCGCGACGTGGACCAGTGCCACCGCGTCGCAGGGAAACTTCAGTCGGGGCTGGTCTGGATCAACTGCTGGATGGTTCGGGACCTGCGGACCCCCATGGGCGGCGTGAAGGACTCGGGCGTCGGTCGTGAAGGAGGCATGGAGGCGATGCGTTTCTTCACCGAGGCCAAGAACGTCTGTATCAACACGGGATAGGATAGACACGGGAATGGGCGATGAAGAAGGAGTGACGCGAGCGGCCAGGGCGCCGGAACCGGTGGGCCGGTATCCCCACGCGAGACGGGTCGGAAATCTGCTCTTCCTCTCGGGGATCGGTCCCCGGCTGCGGGGCAGCACCGATATCCCGGGAATCCGGCTGGACGCCGACGGCTGCATCGTGGATCGGGATATCGCCGCACAGTGCCGCTCGGTCTTCGAAAATGTGCGGTTGGTCCTGGAGGAGGCGGGTTCTTCCTGGGATCGACTGGTGGATGTGACCGTGTTCCTGACTCATATGGCGGAGGACTTCGAAACTTACAACCGCATTTATGCCGAGTATTTCCCTGACAATCAGCCCTGCCGGACCACCGTAGAGGTCACGAGCCTCCCTACCCCCATTTCGATAGAACTGAAGTGCATCGCTACCGTCGGAGACTGAACCGTGCAACCGTTACAGAGTTTCAGCTTCATGAAATGGATCGACGAGCACCGGGATCGGCTGAAGCCGCCGGTGTGCAACCAGGTCGTGTTTGAGGATTCCGAGTTCATCGTCATGGTCGTGGGCGGTCCCAATCGGCGCACCGATTTCCACTGGGATCCGGGTGAGGAACTTTTCTATCAGATCGAAGGCGACATGCTGCTCAGGACAGTCCAGGAAGATCGAATCGTGGACGTGCCGATCCGGGAAGGCGAGATGTTCCTGCTGCCAGCGGAGGTACCCCACTCTCCGCAGCGCTTCCCCGATACCGTCGGCCTGGTCATCGAGCGCCGGCGGCGCCCGGAAGAAAAGGACGGTTTCATGTGGTTCTGCGAGAAGTGCAATCACAAGCTTTACGAGGAGTATCTGCACGTGAGCGACATCGTCGCCCAGTTACCTCCCGTTTTCGATCGCTTCTACGGGGACCGCATGAATCTGCGCTGCGACCGGTGCGGACACGAAATGCCCGGCAGGGAGCAGCTTGATTAGCCGACCCTCCATGCTGAAGATCGATATTCACACTCATATCCTGCCGCCTGACTGGCCGAATCTGCAGGAGCGATACGGATACGGGGGCTGGGTTCAGCTGGAGCGCCACGGCACCGGATGCGCCCACATGACCCTGGACGGAAGCTTTTTCCGCTCGGTGGACAAGAACTGCTGGGACCCAGACTCACGCCTCTCCGACTGTGCCAGCCACCGTGTCGACGTGCAGGTCCTGTCCACGGTACCCATCATGTTCAGTTATTGGGCCAAGCCCGCGGACACTCTCGACCTGGCCAGGCTGCTGAACGAGCACATCGCGTCGGTCTGCGCAGAGCATCCGAGACGCTTTATCGGGCTCGGTACCGTACCGATGCAGGACCCGGACATCGCCAGTCGGGAACTCGAGCGGTGCGTCACCAAGCTGGGGCTGGCCGGCATCGAGATCGGCTCCCATGTCAACGGCATGAACCTCGATCATCCGAAAGTCGTTCCGGTCCTGGAGGCTGCGCAGGATCTGGGAGCGGCAATATTCGTTCACCCCTGGGAGATGCTGGGCCGGGAGAGGATGGAGAAATACTGGCTCCCGTGGCTGGTCGGAATGCCTGCCGAGACTTCGCTCTCCATCTGCTCGATGATCTTCGGCGGCATATTCGAGAAGCTGCCGCGACTGCGCATCGCCTTTGCCCATGGCGGGGGCGCTTTCCCCGCGACGCTGGGACGGATCGAACACGGATTCAGGATGCGTCCCGATCTGTGCGCCGTCGACAACGAACACAATCCGCGCGACTACCTCGGCAAATTCTATGTGGATTCGCTGGTTCACGACGCGGCGATGCTGGAATACATGATTGGCCTGATGGGAGCCGAATCCATTGCGCTGGGCAGCGATTATCCGTTTCCCCTGGGCGAAGAGGTCCCGGGCAGCCTCATTGAGTCGATGAACCTGGAAACTGACGTGCGGGATCGGCTGCTGGCAGGGACGGCCCTGGAGTGGCTCGGCCTGGACAGGAAGCGCTTTCTGTGACCGAGATCCTGATGAGCGTCGGCGGTCACGCCTTCCGCGTCCTGTCCGCGACGCCAACGGACATTTCCCTGCACCTGGATTTTCACGGCGATCAGCCGCGACACTTCGGTGCGCCGACGGCCCGGGCCCGGCCGCTGGAGGTTGAAGGTTTCGTCGGCGACACCCGGGCGGGCGGCAGCTGCAATTGTGAGGTGCTGACTCTGGTCCCTCACTGCAACGGCACTCACACCGAGAGTATCGGACACATAGCCGCCGAACCTCGAAGCGTGGCATCGCTCGCCACAGATGCCCTGATTCCCGCCCTCCTCCTAAGCGTGCCCTCGTGTCCCCGCGAGGACAGCACCGAGGGCGCCGGTCTGTTCTCGCTCCCGGACGACCGCCTGATCACCGCCGCCGCTCTTCAGGAGGTCGCCGAGTCCGCGGAACACGGTCCCCAGCCCGCCCTGGTAATCCGCACGCTGCCCAACGACGAGGGAAAGCGTTTCCGCCACTATGATTCCGGCCCCACGCCGCCCTATCTCAGTCCGGAGGCCGCGGATCTCCTGGTCTCCTGGAATGTCAGGCACCTGCTGATCGACCTGCCGTCCGTGGACCGTACCCATGATGAGGGCCGTCTGTATGCCCATCGGCGCTTCTGGGGAATGGCGCCGTCCGGGACAGGGGCTCCAGGCTCGCTCCGGCCGGACGCGACCATCACCGAAATGGTCTTTGTTCCGAATCAGCTTGAGGACGGCATCTACGCGCTCAGCCTGCAAATTGCGCCCTTCGTCACGGATGCCGCCCCCTCACGGCCACTCTTGTTCCCCCTGGAGGCGGCGTGAACGAACTTGCGTCCCGGGCTGACCGACTGGATGCCGAAGATCCCCTGGGGGCCTTCCGCAAACGGTTCCACATTCCGCCTGCGTCGGGCGGCGAACCGTCCATCTATTTTTGCGGCAACTCCCTGGGGCTTCAGCCGCGCGAGGCCACTTCGGCGGTCGAAGGGCTCCTGGAGGATTGGCAGCGCTACGGTGTGGCCGGTCATACCCGGGGACAGCACCCCTGGATCCCCTATCAGGAGCAGTTCGCCGAGCCTCTCGCCGTCCTCACGGGCGCCCGACCGTCAGAAGTCGTGTGCATGAACACGCTGACTGTGAATCTGCACCTGATGATGGTCAGTTTTTACCGACCCCGGAGCCACCGCTATCGCCTGCTGATAGAGAAACCCGCTTTCCCGTCAGATCGTTATGCGGTGGAATCCCAGGTGCGTTTTCACGGTCTCGATCCCGCGGACGCGCTCATCGAGATCGGTCCGCGAAACGGGGAGTCCGTCATTCGAACCGAGGACGTGCTCGAAATTCTTGACAGCCGCGGCGAATCCATCGCCCTTGTGATGCTGCCCGGCATCCAGTACTACAGCGGACAACGTTTCGATATGCCGGCCATCACGACGGCTGCCCGGGCCCGGGGATGCCGCGTCGGCTGGGATCTGGCCCACGCCATCGGCAATGTACCGCTGGCACTTCACGACTGGGATGCGGACTTCGCTGTGTGGTGCAGCTACAAGTATCTCAACGGTGGCCCCGGCGCCGTGGCCGGCTGCTTCGTCCACGAGCGACACGGTCAGGACCCCGACCTTCCCCGATTCGCGGGCTGGTGGGGACATGAGAAAGCCACGCGCTTCCGGATGGATCCCGGATTCAGGCCGAGCCCGGGCGCCGAGGGATGGCAGCTTTCAAATCCGCCAATCTTCTCAATGGCCCCCCTGGTCCCTGCCCTGCAGATATTCATGGAGGCAGGGATGGATCGACTCGCGGCAAAGTCCGCCCGACTGACCGGCTGGCTGGAGGAACTCATACGGACCCGGCTCGGCCACCGGATAGAAATACTGACGCCCGGCGAGCCCGAACAACGGGGATGCCAGCTCTCGCTGCGGGTGAAGCCCGGAGGACCGACCGGCCACGA
>JASFOT010000257.1:0-4191 GCA_050116375.1 Gammaproteobacteria bacterium
GCACGTCGCCGGTGGCCACCGTGTCCGCCGTGCGTCACAAGCTGCGGGAAGTGGACGCCCGGCTGCAAAAAATGGAACGATATGTCACGTCTCCCGGCTTCAATCTGGACAAGGAATTCCGTGATTTGCAGGATGATTGATATGCCGGGTCGGCAGGGTCTGACCATGAGGCTGCACAGTCGATGAACATCTACGAATTCGTTCTCCTCATCGTGCTCATAGTGACGGTTGGCCGCCTCGTCGAGCGAAAGGTGGCCCGGCGTCACCAGCGGGAAGCCTCAGGAAAGAGCGAAGCCGACCCGGGCACGCCGTCAAAGCTCGAGGACCTCGAGCAGCGAGTCCAGGTGCTGGAGCGCATCGTCACCGATCAGGGATACGAACTCCGACAGAAATTCCGCGACCTGGACGGCTGACCGCCATCGCGTGATATCTTCCCCGGGGAAACAACAATCGGACCCCGGGACGTGTATCTCCGAATCTCGCTGACCCCGATCCCCCAACGCTGCCCGGCGATCTTCGGGGTCTCTGCGTCGCAACCTGCCGCTGACAGTGCTCCGCAATAAAATGCCTTTCGTGCCGGGTAGCGACATACCGTGGTGCATACGGCTTGTCGTGGCCATGGCCGCCGGGCTGCTCATCGCCGCCTGTACCGGAGAGCTACAGGATCAGGGACGGGTCGTTCGAATCTACGATGGAGACAGCCTGATCGTTCAAATGGGTGACGGCCGGGAAGTGGAGGTCAGGCTGTTTGGTATCGACGCCCCGGAACGCAGGCAGCCCTGGAGCAGGCGCAGCCGGCAAGCCCTGAGCGGCCTCGTGCGGGACCGGCAGGTCCGGCTGGCGCCCGTCACGCAGGATTCTTACGGGCGAACGGTGGCGGTCATGTACACGCTGCCTGACGGACTCGATGTCAACCGGGAAATGATCCGGCAGGGGAACGCCTGGGTATATCGGCGCTACACGCGGGACACGGATCTAATCGCGCTGGAGACAGCAGCACGGGAGGCCCGTCTGGGCCTGTGGGCGCTGCCGGAAGCGGAGCGCGTGCCGCCGTGGCAATGGCGCAGTCAAAACCGTCGCGGCGGGCGGAGCGAAAACGGCGATTGAGAACCCGGGAGGAAGGACTTGCAGGACAGGGTACACATCGAGCTTCGCGACCTGAGTCGGTCGTACGCCACCCGCGGTCGGTCTCGCGCGGTGCTGGACGACGTATCGGCAAGTATCCGGCACGGCGAGTTCCTCGTGCTCGTCGGGCGAAGCGGGTCGGGGAAATCCACGCTGCTGAATCTGATCGGCGGCCTGGACCGGCCCACCTCCGGAGACGTTCTCATCGACGGTCAGTCCCTGTCGGCTCTGAACGAGGACGGCCTGTCCCGCCTGCGGCGCCACAAGGTCGGTTACGTCTTCCAGTTCTTCAACCTGGTCCCCACTCTCACCGTCGCGGAAAACCTTCTGTTACCGCTGGACCTGATCGGCGTCGATGGTCCGGACGCCCGAAATCGAGTCGAGGAGTGGCTGGTCGCGGTGGACCTGGAGGGGCGCGGCGAGGACTATCCTGACGAGCTGTCCGGCGGGCAGCAGCAGCGTGTCGCCCTGGCCCGTGCCCTGATTCACCGCCCGGGCCTGCTGCTGGCGGATGAACCCACCGGCAATCTGGATCTGGCCACCGCCAAGGACGTTCTGGCCATCCTCGACGATTTGTGCCGACGGACGGGGACAACTTTGCTGATGGCGACCCACAGTCCGGAAGTCATCGGCATGGCGGACCGTGTGCTCACTATCAGGGACGGCGGATTGCACGATCTGTCACGGGAACCGTGAGCCGGCTGGTCGCCCGAGCTGGCCGGCGGTTTTTCGTCCGGCATCCCTGGCAGCTTGCTCTGGCAATTGTCGGCGTAGCCCTCGGGGTGGCCGTCGTTACCGGCGTGGACCTGGCCGGCAGCGCCGCCCGACGGGCCTTCGATGCCTCCCGGGAGGCCGTGGTGGGCGAGGCCACGCACCAGATCGTATCCCGGACCGGACTTTTCGACGACGCCGTTTTCAGGACCCTTGCGGTGGACGCGGGATTGCGGAAGATCGCGCCGGTCCTCGAGGGACGGATTGCGACCGAAGACGGCCGGGTACTCACCCTGACCGGAATCGACCCCTTCTCCGAGCCGCCCTTCCGGAATTACGGCACCTCTGCCGGGGCTGGCGGGCCGGTGGGGACGTTCCTGACCCAGCCGGGCGCAGTCCTGGCCACGGAGAACCTGGCCGCCGAGCTCGGCATCGCTGCGGGGGACACGCTGCGTGTGACGGCTGCGGGAGAGCCTCGCACGCTAAAACTGGTGGGATTTCTGGAACCCGGTCCGACCGAGGAAGCAATTCTCGACGACTATCTTTTCGCGGACATGGCCACGGCCCAGGAGATCCTGGCGCATATCGGAAGTCTGTCGAGAATCGACCTGATCCTGGACGATGCGGCGGTTGACGCTGTCAGGGCCGGACTCTCGCCCGGACTGGAGCTCATATCCACCGGCGTCCGTTCCCAGAACATGGAAGAGATGACCCGGGCCTTCCGGGTCAACCTGTTCGCGCTGAGTCTGCTCGCCCTGCTGGTCGGCGCATTTCTCATCTACAGCACCATGTCCTTCCTGGTGGTTCAGCGACGCAACGTGATCGGCACGCTTCGCACCATGGGCGTGTCGCGTCGACAGCTTTTCATGTCCGTCATTCAGGAATCCTTCCTCGTCGGCATCCCCGGAACGGTCATCGGGTTGCTATTGGGATGGCTGCTGGGCCACGGCCTGACCTCCCTGGTTGTGAGGACCATCGACGACCTGTATTTCAGGCTCCAGGTCACTGGAGTCCCCTTCGAATGGAGCATCGTGGTGAAGGTGGTCCTGCTGGGCTTGGGCGTCACCGTGGCCGCCAGTCTCGGTCCGGCCAGGGAGGCGGCAATGGTCAGTCCGCGAACCGTGCTCAGCCGGGCGTCCCTGGAACGGCATGCCCGTCGACGTCTTCCCGGACTGGTGCTTTTCGCCGCGGTCGTGATGGCCGTCGCAGCGGTGCTGCTCACCACCGGTTCCGGTTCGCTGGTGCCCGGATTCGCGGGCATGTTCGCCGTTATCGTCGCGGCAGCCCTGCTCACGCCGCCCGCCATCGTCCTGATGATGGATTTCCTTGCGAAAATCATCGGGCCGGCCTCGGACCTGCCGCTGCGGATGGCGATACGGGGCGTCACGGCGTCCCTCAGCAGAACGGGGGTCTCGGTGGCCGCGCTGATGGTGGCCGTGGCCACCGTCATCGGGGTGGGCCTGATGGTCGGCAGTTTCCGGGCAAGCGTCGATCAGTGGCTGGCTGATTCCCTGCGCTCGGATGTCTATATCAGCCTGGACGAGATCTGGTACACGGACGGTGGCGACGGTGACCGGCTTGCCGCTGCGCTTGCTGCGCTGCCGGAGGTATCGCTGGTCTCGCGCTCGACCCGGACCCGTCTCGCCGGGAAGGACGGCGAGATTCGCCTCTGGGCCCTGGACTCCGGTCATGCGGACTGGGGCCTGTCGCTGATATCCGGAGACGCCGGAGAAGCGCGGCGCAGTTTCGACGCCGGCAGGTCAGTCCTGATCTCCGAGCCCTTTGCCAGAAGATCCGGGCTGTCTGTGGGGGAATCCCTCGAACTGCCCACCCCCCGGGGTACGGTGGAGTTCCCGATCGCAGGTATCTTCCGGGACTACACGTCCGACCGGGGTGTCGTGGCGATACACATGAATCGCTTTCGCTCGGACTGGGAGGAACGTCGACTGGATGGCCTCGGACTGCTGGCCGGGGACGGCGTCGATACGTCCGACCTTCGCCGGGCAGCCGACCGGCTTCTCGGGGATGCCCGCGGAGTCCGTGTCGCCTCCAACAGCGAGATCAGGGCCGTGTCCCTGAGCATCTTCGACCGAACGTTCACCATCACCCGGGTCCTGCAGGTTCTGGTGGGCGTCGTGGCGTTCCTGGGGGTGCTCAGCGCGCTACAGTCTCTCCAGATGGAGCGCGTCCGGGAAATGGCCGTGCTGCGGGCGCTGGGCTGGACGCCGACCCAGATCCGCCGCCTGGTCATCGGTCAGACAGCTCTGCTGGGCACTTCCGCAGGACTGCTGGCAATGCCTCTGGGCATTGTTCTCGCCGTCATCCTGATTCACGTCATCAATCTCCGGGCTTTCG
>JASFOT010000258.1:0-4189 GCA_050116375.1 Gammaproteobacteria bacterium
TTCCGCGGCCGTTTGCCGCGCCCTGTCGTTCACCAGTCCCGCACCGCGGCTCATTGCGCGCCCTACCGGCCGCGATCTTGATCCCAGGGCGATGACGGCGAGGGGTATGACGGCGGCAGCCGCGAGACCCAGCACAAAGCCTTTCGCCAAGTCTCCGTTTGCCATGATGTATCAGTCCTTGCTCGGTCCAGTTGGGAGGGGACGGGCTTTCAAAGCCGCGGGCCAGAAATTTCAGGTTACTCCAGGCCAGCTGAATTTGCAGCATCGCCTGGCCCGCCTGGATAGAGTCCAGCCACAGTCGTCCACGGCCCTGGGGACCACTGGCCCGATCGATTTTGCAGGCAGCCTGCCCCCTGGCCGGCGACCGCTCTCGAGAACCGGGCGCGCCACGCCGGCACCGTAAGGTTATGAGGATTCGCGGCTAGTCTTCCAGCTGGAAATCGATAATCTGGGAGGCCCGCCGGGTAATCGCCTGGCCGTCCACATAGCGGGGCTTGAACTTCCAGCGAAGGACGGCCTGGATCGCGGCCCGATCGAACATGCCTCTGGGTTCGGCCTCGACAACCACCGGATCTGCGACCCGGCCTTCCGGCGTGATGGTAAATTCGACCTGCACCCAGCCTTCGACGCCGTTCAGCAGCGCCTGACGTGGATAACGAGGCGAGATGCGGACGATGGGAACCACGTCGCTGTCCGGCGCGCCAGGGTTTCTTTGGCCGTACCACTGCCCGAGGTAGGGTCCTCCGCCGGCCCCGAAGTTCATCTCGACATCCGGCAGATCCATGTTCATGGCAGCCGCCTCCATGTTGACCGGCTGGTTGAGACGCATTTTTGGCGGGGGCGGCGGGCGATCCGGCGGCGGCGGTTTAGTGGGCAGGCGTCGCTCCTTGGTGCGGGTGTACTCCTCCGGTTCCACACGAACGAAATCCACCACCTTGGCTCCGGTCAGGGCGGAGTCATAGCTCTTTGGCTGATTGACCAGGGCGGAATCCAGCTTGAAAAGGAGCGTCGTCACGACTCCGGCCAGGGAAACTATGATGGCGAATTTCGCCGCGCCGCCCACGACGTGCAAAGCCGTGGTGGCGAGACTGGCAGATTTGCCGGAAGCGGGGGAGGTTTTCATATTCGGCACCACTCCGTATGTTTACGGCAGCCGGTCGCGGCTCTTTTTTTACAGAACCTTTAAAAAAAATATAGCAGCGCCGGTGCATTTTTCCCCGAAATCGCGCGGTTTCCGGGACGGGACGGCTTGGCATGGAGCGGTCCTTCACAGCAGGCGGCGGATCGCTGAATCCCCCGACCGTGCCGCGGAGACTGTCGTCAGCCACCGCGTAACTCATTGTTTTCGAGCGGAGGTGCGCAATCGATAGGCGGCCCATATACTGTGGCGCCCGGACCGCCCAAAGAGTTTGGAGCCCGCAAAGTGCCCCTCCGATTTCGTCCCTATCTGCTTGTGATCCTGCTGATCTGCCCCCTGCTGGCCGCATCTCCGGCCTGGCCGCAGACCGAAGCCGGTCAGCCGGCGTCCCCGAAACCTCTGAAAGAAAGCCAGGTGCAGGCCAATGACGTGGCGCTCCGGAGCATTCAGGCCCTGCGAACCGAACTCGCTGAACTCGCGAAACGCGCGGAGGGGGTCGAGGGCGTCAGGAAAACGGTTTACGAGAGGCGGCTGAACGATCGCTGGCTGGCGTTGCTGTCCGCGGCCACCGGATTCGCGCAAAAGGTTGCGGCACAGAGGGATGGGGGCTACGACGTTACGGCGTATTTGCCGGATGTCGAGCTGCTTCTCGACAAGCTTCCGGGCGAGGTCCGGCGGAACATCATTCGAACGGAACTCAGGCTGGAGGATTTTCCGAAAGAGAGCATGCCGGCCGAGGAGCAGCTCGCCCACGACGCCAGGCTGCAACAGGTGATGCGGGAACGGGACCGGCTCTACCAGACCCTTCTCACTGCCCTCCTGCTCGCGGAAGCATTCGGAGTCCCGACCGCGGTGGATCGTCCCGCCCTGGAGGAAATGCTCGCTGCGCGCGCAGAAGGCCAGTCGGTTTATCTGGAGTTATCCATAGAAGGCGCCGAATCACTGCGATTTCAGGCGGCCAGCCTGCCGGCAAACGAGCAACTGCAGAACCGCCTCAGCGTGGTCCAGAATCGGGTCAGGATGATCGCCAGGTCCCTCGGCGAAACCGTCCGAATGATGGACACACTGGACATGGAAACGGCCCGGTTCCGCCAGCAGGTGGTGAAGGCCACCGGGGAGATCTCCTCGGAAGCCCTGGATACGAGGGTGATCGGGGGCATCGTGACGGACTGGTTCAAGTCGGCGGCGGTCTGGCTGAAAAAGACGACGCCCTCCTTCCTGATCAAGGCATTCACCTTCCTCCTGATCGTTTACGCTTTTCTTCTGCTGGCCCGCTTTGTCAGACGGCTTCTCACGAAAGCCCTCGATTCCTCGCGCCTGCGGGTGTCCCAGCTGCTGAAGCGTGTGGCCGTCTCCACGATCCAGAACGTGATCATGATCATCGGTATCCTGATTGCGCTTTCCCAGATGGGCTTTGCGATCGGGCCCATGCTGGCCGGTCTCGGCATCGCCGGTTTCATCATCGGCTTTGCCCTGCAGGATACCCTGTCCAACTTCGCATCCGGCATGATGATCCTGCTTTACCGACCCTTCGACGTGGGCGACGTGGTGGAGGCCGGCGGGGTCTTCGGCAAGGTGAACCACATGAGCCTCGTCAACACGACGATTCTGACTTTCGACAACCAGACGCTGGTGATTCCCAACAACAAGATTTGGGGGGACGTGATCAAGAACGTCACCGCCCAGAAGATTCGCCGCGTGGATATGACCTTCGGCATTTCCTACAGTGATGACATACCGAAGGCGGAGTCCATTCTGCTCGATATTCTGACCAGCCACGAAAAGACCCTGGATGATCCGGAACCGATGGTGAAAGTACACACCCTGGGCGACTCGTCGGTGGACCTGATCGCCCGTCCCTGGGTCAATCGGGATGACTACTGGGATGTCTACTGGGACGTGACCCGCGAAGTGAAGATACGGTTCGACGCGGAAGGTGTCACAATTCCGTTCCCGCAGCGGGCTGTTCACCTGCATGCCAGCGCCAAGGCGGACTGGATCCAGCAACTTGGCGGCCGGCGCAAGCCGGGCCCCGTGGCCCCGGCGCCGGAACAGGACACGACGGCGGGGAGCCCGATCGAGTCCGATACCAACGACTGAAACCGGGACACCTCTCGGGAATCCGCGATTCCCCGGGAGTCTGAGGAACCGGACTGGGGCACGGAAAGCGAACATGACAGAAGACCCGGAATCGACCGACCATCCCTGGATGACGAATGAATTCAACATCAGGATGCTGACGCGACCTCGTCACTGATGAACAGGAATCCGCATAAGTCCATCGGAGATCCTGCGCCGGTCGCCGGTCCAGGGCCGTCTTATTCTGTCCAGCGCCGCTATGTCGCTTTCATGATGTGGTTGATCGCCCGCCTGCTGCAGGCAGCCTCCGCCGTCGACCGCACCATCCGCAGCGATGTTGCCGATCTCCCGGAAGGGTTTTCGTTCTGCATGCGGGTCCGGTCCGGGACGCCCGCCCTGACGATGAAAAAGTCCGGGGATGGCCTGGCGGTGGTTCGCCGGTCTTCTGAAATCCGACCCACCCTGGCCTTCGAGTTCAAGCACGTGGCGCACGCCTTCCTGGTGCTGTCGTTCCAGGAATCCACGCCCCGCGCTTTCGCCAATGACCGCCTTTCCATCGACGGTGAATTCACCAACGCAATGAAGGTGCTGCGCTGCCTGAACCGGATGCAGGCGCTGGTCCTGCCGAGATTCGTGGCCGGGCGCGCCCTCAAGGAATACCCGGCTATCGGGCTGGCGGAAAAACTGGCTCTCGCGGCCCGTATCTACGGCCGTTTCGTTATCGATCTGTTCAGGCGAGACTCATCATGACAGACCACTATTTCGAGTTTTCCAGCCCGGTGAAACTGGTGGCCGGTTTCCGGGCCCTTGAACACATACCGTTCGAACTCGAAACGCGGGGCGCAGCCCGGCCGCTGATCGTCAGCGACAAGGGCGTGGTTGCCGCGGGCCTGGTGGAGGTCGTGATGGCGGCCGTCAGGGCAGAGGGCGGAAATGTGGGGCCCGTGTTTGACGACGTGCCCCCGGATTCCT
>JASFOT010000259.1:0-4174 GCA_050116375.1 Gammaproteobacteria bacterium
TGATCGTCCTGGCAAGCTGAATGTCGAATCCCCAGATTTCGCCGGTGGGTGACAGGTACTGGTACGGTTCCCAGGGTTCCCATCCCATGGTCAGGAGACAGCCGGCCTCTTTTGCCGGACCGCCGGCGTCTGTCGCGGGATCATCGCTCCTGCCGCAGCCGGCCGCGAGCGCAGCAGATAAGAGAATCGCGCCGATCGTGCCAATTTTCGCCATAAGTCGCCCCGCTACCATGTGTTCCGGAGGCCATCCGGGCATGCTCAGGAGTATACCGTCCCCCGCAGGGGCCGCGCCCGGCACCTTTCTGCAAGGCTTTGAGGCCGACAGCGATTACAATACCCCGCTCGGGCCTCCCGTCTGCGGGATGCCGGTCACTGCCGGTGACCTGAGTCAATGATGCCGCAGCCGTGAAAGAGTATGGTCCCGGCTCCTCACCCGGGTGAATGTTTTATGGAAAGAGTGATTTTCGACACAGAGCTGGTGCAACGCTATGACGGACCGGGGCCGCGATACACGTCCTATCCGACGGCGGTCCAGTTCCACGAGGGGTTCGCTGCCGACGATTACGCCCGGCTCGCGCGCCTGAGCAACGCCAAGACGGGGCACCGGGATCTGTCCCTCTATGTGCACATCCCGTTCTGTCATTCCCTCTGTTACTACTGCGGGTGTCACAAGATCGTGACCCGGACACCGGGCGTCGCGGCCCAGTATCTCGACTACCTGTTTATCGAGGCGGGGCTGCACGCCGACCTCTACGACCGGGACCGCCCCGTCACGCAGCTGCATCTGGGCGGCGGAACGCCCACCTACCTCAGCGACGAGGAGATGTCCGCGCTCATGGCCGGGCTTGGCGAACATTTCAATCTGCTCCAGGAGGGAGAACGGGAATACTCACTGGAAATCGACCCGCGTACCACCGGGCCGGAGACCCTGCCGCTGCTGGCCGAGCGCGGATTCAATCGCCTGAGCATGGGGATCCAGGATTTCGATCCCAAGGTACAGCGCGCCGTGAACCGCGTGCAGGGGGTCGACCATACACTCGGGCTCGTGACTCAGGCCCGGTCAGTGGGTTTCATTTCCGTATCGGTGGATCTCATTTACGGCCTGCCCCACCAGACGCTGGACAGTTTCCAGAAAACCCTTGACCTGATCGTGGAAGCCAGACCGGACCGGATCGCGACATACAACTATGCGCACCTGCCGCGGATGTTCAAGGCGCAGCGCCTCATCCGAGAAGAGGACCTGCCGTCGCCGCAGACGAAGCTGGACCTGCTCAAGCGCATAGTCGAATTCCTGACGGATCAGGGTTACGAGTACATCGGGATGGATCATTTTGCCCTGCCCGGTGACGAGCTGGTGAAGGCCCGAAACCAGGGAACCCTGCAGCGTAACTTTCAGGGCTACTCCACCTATGCGGACTGCGATCTCGTGGCTTTGGGCGTCAGCTCCATCGGCCGGCTCGACACCTGCTACAGCCAGAACCTGAAGCTTCGCAAGGACTACTATGCGGCCCTTGACGAGGGGCGGCTGCCGATCTACCGGGGCGTGGAACTGGACGATGAGGACGTGCTGAGACGCGCGGTCATCCAGAGCCTGATGTGTCAGGACGTGGTGGACATGAAATCCATCGGCGAACGATTCGGAATCGATTTCGAGAGCCATTTCGCCAGCGAGCTGGGCGCGATGGAGGGCCTGGAGGCGGACGGGCTCGTGGAGCTCGGGGAGCAGACGATACGGGTCACCGCAAAGGGGAGGTTTCTGTTGCGTCCGATCGCCATGACGTTCGACGCCTACCTGCCTGCCGAGCGGCAGCCTGGCCGATTCTCCAAAGTCATATAGGATCCCCGAGCATGTATATGGCCCTCAAGCACCTGCACATGACCTTCGCCGGGCTCAGCATCGGCCTGTTCGTGTTAAGGGGGATATGGATGTTCGCCGATTCCCCGCGTCTGAACGCCAAGCTGACTCGTATCGTGCCCCATGTGGTCGATACGGTCCTCCTGGCCAGCGCCGTCGGACTGATGTTCGTAATCCATCAGTATCCCTTCGCGCAGGGCTGGCTGACGGCCAAGCTGCTCGGGCTCGTTCTCTACATCGTGCTGGGCACGATCGCCCTGAAGCGCGGCTCGACGAAAACGATCCGCGGTATCGCCTTTTTTGCCGCGGTGGCTGTTTTCGTGTGGATCTTCATGACCGCGACGATGCGGATGCCCTGGCTCTTGCCGGTCTGATCGTCAGCCCGAAGGCTTCTGTTTCTCGAAGATGGGATGGACCACCCGGTCTCCGGGCTCGATTCCCAGCCGCCGGCAGGTTCCGCCCTTGAGTTCCAGGACCGCCCGCACGGGCTCCTCGCTGGTAATGGTGGATCGGGAGTAGGGCGTTGTCTCCCTGGCGATACTGCTGATGGATCCGTCCGCGCGGATGAATATCATGTCCAGGGGCATGGGCGTGTTCTTCATCCACATGCTGGCTACGGACGTTCGCCCGTAGTCGAACAGCATGCCCTGGTCATTCCGAAGTTCCGTAACGAACATCAGACCGCGGCGTCGATCTTCCGGCCGCGTGGCCACGCTCACCTCGAACAGATGATCGCTACCCTTCTGCGTGAGCACCGTCAGCTGCGATACGGGGAGATGCGCGGGTACGCCGGCCGCAAGCGTCATGGCGTGGAGGCCGCAGATGAGAACGGTAATGATGAAGGCGGGCAGCAGTGGAAGGCGGTGAGTCATTTCCGGATGCCGGCGGGCAGAAGGTTGCAAGTCGATTCGGGGCAGGAACTGCCTGAACTCGACGCCAGTATACTGCAATGCAGCATCGCATGAACAGGCCTGACAGAGAGAAAGCTGGGGATCGCAAAATATTGAATCATAATGCTTTTTTAAATCCACTCACGTCGGGGTGGTCAGCCGGCTGACAAAACCGCTATGCTTTATCGCCCGCTTCGACGCGGGCCCGATCCGGCACCCGGCCGGATCCGGGCCGGGATTCGCAAACGATTAAAGCGGATCGGTCATCGGTAGCCCCGGGTAAAAGGGGTTCTTTGGAGGTGGGTGGCTCGCATGCCGGGAAGAACGGTGGTGCGACGCAGGCTTTCTCATCTCCGTGTTCCCGGAGCGCCGTGACCGATCCGCACTTCCACCGGTAACGGTCCGCCGCCGGGCGGATTACCGCAGGGCCTGACGCAGTTCTCTGAGCCCGTCCACCAGCTTCGTCTGTTTGCCGGCATCCAGACGGTCGAACCGCCGTGCCAGCTGCGTGATTCGGTCCGGCTCGATCTGGGCAAGGACATCGGCACCGGCGTCGGTCAATCGGACCAGCATGACGCGGCGATCCGTCCGGGAAGGCGTTCGCCGGATCAGACCGCGCCGCTCCAGGCGCTCAAGGATGCCGGTAAGCGAGCCGCGGGAAACCGCGGCCGATTCCGCCAGTTCGCGGCAACTCATGGCGCGATTCCCGCCCAGCGAGTGAATGATATCGGCCTGGGTCGGGGTGAGATTGTAACGACGCAGATGATCGGCTTCGCAGGACTGGAGGGCCTGGTACGTTGTGGTCAACTCCCGAACGAGGGCGAAGACGAATTCGTGATCTTGTCTGG
This sequence comes from Gammaproteobacteria bacterium, assembly GCA_050116375.1. GTDB lineage: Bacteria > Pseudomonadota > Gammaproteobacteria > Steroidobacterales > XN24 > JAHEFR01. Next base: position 3,594 of record JASFOT010000259.1, read on the forward strand.
CTGTTTGAGGGGAGGGCATCAACAGCTTCTCCTTATCAGACAAAATCTAGACCCTGGAAGCGTTTTCCGCAAACCGTTTTTCGGTCAGCCGGGTAATTTCATCCCGGAGTGGCGTTACGCCGGATATCGAGCGCGGCCTGGAAGACTTCCGCGTACCTTTGCGCCGAAGCGCGCCAGCTGAAGTCCCGTCGCATGCCGTTTTCCTGCAGGGTCTTCCAGTCGCCGGGCCGTTCCGTGCGCAAACGATCGGCCCGGCCGACAGCAGTGACGAGAGCGCCAGGGGATGCGGGACTGAAAAGAAACCCTGTCGGCGGCCCCCGGCCAACGTCATCCTGATCCGTGATGCTGTCGCCGAGCCCCCCCGTCCGGTGCGCTACCGGGACGGTTCCGTACCGCTGAGCGTACATCTGCACGAGCCCGCATGGTTCGAAGAGAGAGGGTATCGCCAGAATATCGGCTCCGCTCACAAGCAAATGAGCAAAATCCTCATGGAATCCTTCCTGGTGTCCCAGACGGCCGGGATAACGGGACCTGAGAGCCCTGATCCTGTCCTCGTATCCTTGATGCCCGCTGCCCATCAG
>JASFOT010000260.1:0-4165 GCA_050116375.1 Gammaproteobacteria bacterium
CAGGTAGGCGCCGTAGGCAAAGGGCAGTTTCCTGAGGCCGTCGCGCGCCGCGCCCCCGCCGGTCAGCGCGGGAAAGTACCGCCGGCTGACCGTGACGTCGAAGCCCAGCAGGGACAGCCAGTCCCGGAGCCTGCGCTCGGTGACCACCTGCGTCAGACCGGGCGGGAAGCCGCCCCGGGTGAGAAACCGCCGGATGCCCAGCACGCTCAGGGGGTTGAAGCCGAGCACCATGATCCGGCCGCCTCCCGCCAGTACGCGCTCGGCCTCCCGGAGCACTTCGTGGGGATGGCGCGTCAGTTCCAGGGTATGGGGCAACAGCAGGCCGTCCACCGACTGCCCGGCCACCGGCAGATTCTCCGGACGGGCAACAAAACCGACACCCTCGCCCGGTCTGTGGTCACAGATGGCGCGTCGGGCCGTTCCCGGCAAGGCCAGGAATCCCTCGGGCTCCCCCCAGGCGCCCACCTGCAGGAACTGGGCGCCGAACATCCGGCCGAGCTCCACCGAGGCCGCGTCTCTCTCGGCCTGCTGAAAATCCTGGCCGCCGGCGGAGGCCAGCCAGTCCTGGACTGAAGTGTCGTACAAGGGCACGGAGTCAAGGATAACGGCTCCCGAGGGTGACGCGAAAGCGTGAACTGAGTAGTTGCGCTGGCCGGACCGGCCGCTAAGATACGGCCCATGCTGAAAGTCACGCCGGTCAGGGCCTTTGCCGACAATTACATCTGGCTGATCCACGGCCGGAAGGACCACGATCTGGTCGCGATTGTGGATCCCGGAGACGCCCAGCCCGTGCTGGATCGGCTGGTCCGCGACGGCCTGGGCGCGGAAGCGATTCTGGTGACGCATCACCATGCGGATCACGTCGGCGGAGTCGCTGACCTGGCGGGCGAATTGCGCATCCCGGTGTACGGTCCGGCCTCGGAAAACATCCCGAACCGCGACGTGGCTCTCCGGGAGGGTGACCGGGTGCACCTGGAAGGCATGGACGTGGAATTTTCGGTGATGGACTGCCCCGGCCACACCGCCGGACACATCGCCTACTACGGCCACGGCGCCCTGTTCTGCGGCGACACGCTGTTCAGCGCCGGCTGCGGCCGGCTGTTCGAGGGCACACCCGCCCAGATGACCCGGTCCCTGGAGAAGCTGGCCAGATTGCCGGACGACACCCGTGTTTTCTGCGCCCACGAATACACCCTGAGCAACCTGCGATTTGCCGCGGCGGTGGAGCCTGACAACCCGGAGATCGCCAGCTACACGGCCCGGGCGAAAGAACTTCGGGCCGAAGAGCAGGCCACCCTGCCCTCCACCCTCGGGCTGGAAAAATCCGTGAACCCGTTCCTGCGCTACCGCGAACCGGCGATCAGGCAGGCGGCGGAAGCCCACACGGGCGAACGCCTGGATGATCCGGTGGCTGTCTTCGGTGCCGTGCGGGCATGGAAGGATCGGTTCTGATGGTTGCCCTCCGGCTCCGCACCCTCCTTCTGGCCGCCGGCCTCGCGCTGGTGGCGGGATGCGCCGCCCGGAGCCCGGCGCCGGAACCGGTAGTCCAGACGCCGCCCGAAGGGCAGGTACTGGTTCAGGACGAGACGCCCGCGCCGGCGGAGACGGTGGAAAAGGTGGCGGTCGAGGTCACGGTAAGGCTGCCGGAGGACGCGCTGCCCGTCATTCCGGAATCACCCCCGCTTCCTCCGGACATGATCTCGAGGATGGTGGCCGGTTTCGAGATGAAAGTGGCGGACCGCCGCGAGATCGAGCTGCAGCGGAACTGGTTCGTCCGCCATCCGGATTACATGGCCCGGGTGTTCCATCGCAGTTCCCGGTACCTCTACCACATTCTGTCCGAGCTCGAGCGGCGGGAGATGCCCCTGGACCTGGCCCTGCTGCCCATCGTGGAGAGCGCCTACGATCCCTTTGCCTATTCCCACGGCCGGGCCGCAGGGATGTGGCAGATGATCCCCGGGACTGCCCGTCGATTCGGCGTCCGGCAGAACTGGTGGTACGACGGCCGCCGCGACGTGCTGGATTCAACCCGGGCAGCCCTGGACTATCTGGAATATCTCCGGGACGAGTTCGACGGCGACTGGCAGCTTGCGGTGGCCGCCTACAACTCCGGTGAAGGCAACGTGCATCGGGCGATACGCCGCAACCGGAAGGCGGGCAAGCCCACTGACTTCTGGCATCTGCGTCTGCCCCGCGAGACGGTTGCCTATGTGCCGAAACTGCTCGCCCTGGTGGACATCGTGTCCCGCCCGGACGAATACGGGCTCGAACTGCCGCAGCTGGAGGACCGGCCCTACTTCGACGTCGTGGAGCTGGGCGGCCAGATGGACCTGGCGCTGATCGCGGAACTGGCGGGCATCGACATGGACGAACTGTACGCCCTCAACCCGGGTTTCAACCGCTGGGCCACCGACCCGGATGGGCCCCACAGGGCGCTGGTGCCTGTCGATCGGGCGGGCCAACTGGTAGCGGCTGTGACCGACCTGCCGCAGGATGCCCGCATGCGCTGGGTACGCTACCGGATCCGGTCGGGTGATTCGCTGATCGCCATCGCGGAGCGTCACGACACGACGCCTGCGGTCATCAAGCAGGTCAACGGCCTGCGCGGGAACGTGATCCGGGCGGGCGATCACCTGATGATTCCCACCGCCACCCGGAGCCTCGCCGCGTACACCCAGAGCGCGGACCTGAGACTCGCGCGGACCCAGAGCAAGCCGCGAGGCGCGGCCCGCGTGAACCACACGGTCGCCAGCGGCGATAGCCTCTGGGGCATCGCCCGCCGATACGGGGTATCCACCCGGTCGCTGGCCAAATGGAACGGCATGGCGCCCGGGGATACGCTGTCCGTGGGCCGCACCCTGGTGGTATGGACCAGCGACGGGACAGCAGCGCCGGCACTGGCGAGCTCGCCGGCGGCCAAGGACCGCAAGATCCGTTATACGGTCCGCCGCGGGGATTCGCTGTACCGGATCGCCCAGCGGTTCCGCGTCAGCGTTTCCCAGATCAAGGGCTGGAACAATCTTGACGGAAGGAAATATCTCCAGCCCGGCCAGAAGCTGACCATGTACGTGGACGTCACCCGCCAGTCCGGCGGCTGATCACGCCTCGTCGAGCACCATGCCCACGTGGCTGTAACCGGCATCCACGTAGAGAATCTCGCCCGTCACCCCTGCCGCCAGGTCCGAACACAGGAAGGCCGCCGCATTGCCGACGTCGTCAATGGTGATATTGCGCCTTAAGGGGGTCATTTCCGCCACGTGATTGAGAATCTTCCGGAATCCGCCGATACCGGCGGCGGCGAGCGTCTTGATCGGACCGGCCGAAATACCGTTGACCCGGATGCCCTCCGGCCCCAGGTCCGCTGCCAGGAAGCGAACGTTGGCCTCCAGGCTGGCCTTGGCCGGTCCCATGACGTTGTAGTTGGGAATGGCCCGCACGGCGCCCAGGTAGGACAGGGTCAGTAAAGCGCCGTCGCGGCCCGCCATCATGGGCCGTGCGGCTTTTGCCAGGGCGGCGAAGCTGTATGCGCTGATCTCGTGGGCGATGCGATAGCCCTCCCGGGTCACCACGTCCACGTAACGACCGGAAAGCTGGTCACGGGGAGCGAAGCCCACCGAGTGCACGACGATATCCAGGCTGTCCCAGTACTCGCCAAGATTGTCGAACGCGGCCTCGATATCCGAGTCCCTGGCGACATCAAGCGGGCACGTGATCGACGAATCGAGTTCGGAGGCCATTGACTCCACCCGCGGGCGCAGCTTGTCGTTCTGGTACGTGAACGCCAGTTCCGCGCCCTGGCGCCGGAAGGCCTGCGCGATTCCCCATGCGATGGATCTCTTGCTCGCCACGCCGACAATCAGCGCGCGCTTGCCCGCCATGAAGCCCATGCGTCACTCCTCTGGAATGAATGGTCCGGAACGGAGGGCGAAGAGATTAGCACACCGGTCAGGTGGTGCGCCCCACGGCGGTGGTTTCTCCCAGAACGCCTTCCTCGCCCTCGGTACGGGCCACGATCACCGCGCCGCAGCTGTCGCCAAAAACATTCACGCTGGTGCGGCACATGTCCAGGATCCGATCGAAAACGAACAGGACACCCAGAGCCTCCACCGGGAGACCGACGGCGGTCAGTACGATGGCGATGGCGACCAGGGATGCCGATGGAATA
>JASFOT010000261.1:0-4154 GCA_050116375.1 Gammaproteobacteria bacterium
GTTTGAGCTCCTCAATGGCGGTCTGCCAGTCCCATTCGAGAAGCAGTGTCACATAGCCGTGTATCGATCGTGCTTCTCCGGATTCCGGATCCAGCTCGACTGCCCTGCGGGCTGCTTCCGCCGCTCTCTGGAGCACATCGTGCGGTGATGCAGCCCCAAGGGTGGCCTGATAGACGAGGTTGCGAGCCAACCCGGCGTAGGCGAGGGAGAATTCCGGGTCCAGCTTGATGGCCTGCTCGTACAGCCTGATGCCGCGCACATTCTCGTCGAACGAGACATAACTGAGATGCCTGGCCCGGAGATAGATCTCGTAAACCTTGGGATCCACCTTGCGCTGGGTTTCCAGCCGTTTCTTCTCGTCTGTCGTCAGCGTTGCACGTACGGCCTTCGAGACCTCCCCGGCCACTCGCCCGTGCAGTTCGAGAACGTCCCGGGCGGCGCCGTCGAAACTGTCGGCCCAGAGATTTCTCTCCGGCCGGGCGTTCACCAGCTGCAGGTTGATCCGCACCCGGTCACCGGCCTTCAGCACCGATCCCTCGATCACCGCATCCACGCCCAGCTTGGCGGCGATCTCCGGCAGTGGCTCCGCACTGCCCTTGAACGGCATTGTCGAGGTTCGGGAAATCACCGTCAGTGCGCTGATACGCGCGAGTTCGTTGATGAGAGCATCGTGCATGCCGGCGACGAAGAACTCCTGTTCCGGGTCACCGGAGAGATTGGCGAGAGGCAACACGGCCAGCGACCGGGGCATGGCCTCGCCGGAAGTCGAATCCGGGCGCGACATGGCAGCCGCGTCACCGGCAGACACCGTCGACGGCCCGGCGTCCGATCGTGCCGGCGCCTGTGGAGAAGCATGATCAGGCGGTCTCGGCAAGCCCATGCGCCTGAGCAGGGCGTCGAACCGCGGATCGCTGCGCAGGGGATCCAGCCCGGGCATTCCCACGAACAGCAGCATCATCTGGCATTGACGCTCGGCCTGTTCCATCGCCTGCCAGGCGGCCTCCGTGTCTCCGAGCGCCGCCAGAAGCCAGGCTTTGGGCACGACCGCCGGTGCCTCGGCCCCTTTCGCGTTCAGCTCGGCCAGGACGGCCTCCGCTTCGCTCCTGCGCCCTGCCAGTGCGAACCCCCACCCCAGGACGCCGAGAATGTGCGCTCCCCGTCGCGCCTTTTCAACGGCCCGCTCGAGCAAGGGAATGCCTTCCTCCGCGTTGCCCTGCCCTGCCATCACCATCCCGGAGCCCCACAACGCGAGGGTATTCTCGGGATCCAGCGCTACCGCCTGCTTCAGGAATTCCAGCGCCTCTTCGAAACGACACATCTGGCTGAGCCCGCAGCCCGTCATGGCAAAAGGATAGGAACCCAGCGGATCGACTTCCCGCGCCAGGTCGAACCAGCGCCGTGCTTCGGTCGGCCTCTGCATGATGGACCAGTAGAAGCCGAGCCAGCAGAGAGTCTGGACGTGATCGGGCCGCAGTTCCGCGGCCCGGGACAGGGCCGATAAGGCAGCCTCCCAGTTCCGCTGCGACATCTCGAGCATGCCCTCCACGTAGAGGGCTTCGGCGGATTCTCCCTGCCGATCATTGGCCCGGGCCAGCGCGTCCCGAGCCTCGGCGTATCCCCGCTGCGCCGGGATGAGCCCGTAGCCGGCGGCAAGGACCCGGACCTCGGCGAGACCGACCCAGGAAGGCGCGTAGGACGGATCGAGCTCGATGGCCCGTTCATATTCCTCGAGCGCACTGCCGTGGTCATTCTTGGTGTAACGGTAGTAGCGTCCCTTCAGGTAATGACGGTAGGCATCCAGGTTGCTCACCTGCTGCCGCTGGCGGACGCCGCCGGTCCCGGTTGAAAGCTTTGCCTTGACCACTTCCACAACGCTCTGCGCAATCTCGTCCTGGAGGGCGAAGATATCGCTGGCGTCCCGGTCGTATCTTTCCGACCAGAGCTGGTAACCGCTCTCCACGTCGATCAGCTGGGCAGTGACCCGAAGCCGGTCGCCGGCCGTGCGGACGCTGCCTTCCAGCACGTGACCCACATGCAGGGCCCGGCCGATGGCGGGAAGATCCTTGCCCTCCTGACCGGCACGGAAAGCAGACGTCCGGGAAGCCACCCGGATACCTGCGATCTGGCCAAGGCCGCTCATGACCTCCTCCGCCATGCCCTCGCAAAGGTATTCCTGGTCCTTGCCCGGACTCATGTCCTTGAAGGGCAGCACGGCGATGGCGACGGTCGCGTCGGCCGGCCGTTTCGCTTCCACCGGGACGGGACTCCCGGATGCCGCCCCCGATGCCGTGGTTGCTGCAGTGTCGGCGGTTTGCTCGGCTGGTTGGGCGGCATCGTCACCGGAAACCGCCAGTCCCGCTTTGCGCAGACCCTCCAGCAGAGGCTCCATGAGCCCGCTTGCGAAGTGCCAGCTCTCGATGTTGTGACGGGCGTGAGCCGCAAACTCGGGATCGATCTCCAGCAGCTTCCGGACGGCCTCCCGCCCTTCCGTTTTCCTGCCCAGTTGCCCGCAGATAGCCGCCATCGCCAGATAGGTCCAGAACATGCCCGGCATGTTGACGTGGGACACTCGCTCGAGGGCCTGCTCGTATTCCCCTCGCGAGAAATGTAGCCATATCAGGCCGAAGTGATACCACCCGGCGTGATGGGGATTCAGGTCCATGGCCTTGCGTGTCAGTTCGGCGCCGCGCTCGAACTCGCCGGTGTGGGCCGTAATGAGCCCAAGAACTCCGACGGTGTTGGTGTCGAGCGGGTTCAGACCGATGGCCCGATCTGACGCCGCCCTGAAACGGATCAGATCACGGCGGAAAAAATGCACCTGTGCCAGGAGCTGGTAGGCCAACGGATTAGTCCGATCCAGATCCACGGCTTTCTCCGCCGCCGCCAGAGCCCGATCCAGAGAATCGTGCTTGGGATCGAAACCGAAGTTCCACTCGTTCAGATACACCTGAGCGAGCACCGCCCAGACGTCGGAATCCCGGGGATACCGCTTGACCGCCTGCTCTATACCGTCGCGCAACGCGGCATGCCCCTCCGCGGTGTACTGGAGCAGGTAATCGAACATCCGCAGAACCCACTCGGACGCGTTGAGCTCCTCCGCCGGCTTGGTCTCGATGGCGTCGATCATCGAGCGCACAAGCACGCCGTAACCATCGGCCACCGTCGCCACGACCCGGCCGGTGATGTCGTCCTGGACAGAAAAGATATCGAGCGCAGACATGTCCCGCGTATAGGTTTCCGCCCACAGATGGGCGCCGGTCCGGGAATCCACCAGCCGGACGCCGACGCGGACGATGGAACCCGCCTTGCGCACGCTGCCCTCGATGAGGTATCGGGCGCCTACGCCGTCCCTCATCTCGCCGACGCTTCTGTCGCTGCCGGTAAGCGCCGATTCCCGGGCCACCACCGACAGGTAGCCGAATCGGGACAGGCCGGCCGTGATGTCTTCCGCCAGGCCCTCGGCGAAATCCCCCATCTCCGGATCGGTGCCGCTGACCTTGAAGCCCGTAACCAGTATCCACGGCCGCTCGTAAAGCTGGACACGGCGGCCGTCGGCCGAGGACGCTGAACCCGCATCCGTGGTCTCGATTCTCAGGCTCCTGAGCTCGTTACAGATACTGCGCGCGGATTGATAACGATCCCGGGGGTCTTTCTCCAGGCAGCGACGCAGGATACGCCCCAGGTGCCGCGGCAGATCGGGCCGGACTTCGGAAAGGGGCGGGGGCTGGTCACGCAGGATCGACGACATCAGGGCCGGCGAACTGTCGCCCGAGAACGGCCTGCGGCCGGCAGCCAGTTCGTAGAGAATAGTCCCCAGGGAAAACAGATCGGTGCGTTGATCGAGCTGCTTGCCCTCCACCTGCTCCGGCGACATGTACGGATAGGTCCCCATCACCGCGCCATCCTGGGTCAGGAGCCGGGAGACCGTGACCGCCTCCGCCAGATCCGCGTCGGTGCCCTGCAGCTTGGCCAGCCCGAAGTCCAGCACCTTGATCCGGCCGTCCTCGGTGATCATGACGTTGGCTGGCTTGAGATCCCGGTGCACGATGCCTTTTTCGTGGGCACAGGACAGGGCGTCGGCCAGGGGCACCGCCAGGTCGAAAATCTCTTTCAGCGAAAGACCGCCCTCGGCGATCAGGTGATCGAGTGTCTTA
>JASFOT010000262.1:0-4146 GCA_050116375.1 Gammaproteobacteria bacterium
GCCGTGGCGGCCAACATTTCCGCCACGCAGACCAACATCGAGCATGTTTCGGTGGTGGAAAGAGACGGTGACACGTCCTCCATCACTTTCCTGCTGCAGGTGAAGGACACGGCGCATCTGGACCGGGTGCTGAGGAGCATACGGACCATGTCCGAGGTGCTCAGCGTCAGCCGGACCGGTACCTGACGCCATAATTCTCTCGGGACCATCGAGGTTGACGACCATGCCACACCGACCCATCTCCACGGACCAGGCCCCCGCCGCCATCGGAACCTATTCCCAGGCTGTCGAGGCGGATGGCACCGTATATCTGTCCGGACAGATCCCCCTTGTGCCTTCCACGATGGAAATGGTGGAGGGTGATACCCGGCAGCAAATCGAACAGATTTTCGACAATCTCCGGGCCGTGGCGCAGGCGGCAAACGGCGACCTGGACGATATCGTCAAGCTGACCGTTTACCTGGTCGATCTGGCGGATTTCGGTCTTGTCAACGAAGTGATGGCAAGCCGCTTTTCCTCGCCTTATCCCGCCAGAGCCGCCGTTCAGGTGGCAGCCCTCCCGCGGGGGGCGAGAGTCGAGATCGACGCGATCATGCGGCCCTGAGGCCCGGCTGAACTCTTGACCGACTCGATACCACCGGCCGAGCCCTCGGCCGTTGCCCCGGAACCGGTAACGGTCATCCCCGGCGTCGGGCCGGCAATGGCGGACAGGCTGCGCCGGCTGGGTGTTTCCACCGTTCAGGACCTGCTGTTCCTGTTGCCTATTCGTTACGAGGATCGCACCAGACTGGTGGAGCTGGGAGCCTTGAGACCAGGCATGCGGATCACCGTGGAGGGGCGCGTCGATCTGACCGAAGTGGTTTTTCGTCGCCGGCGCATGATGTTGTGCAGTATCTCCGACGGCACTGGCAGTCTGTTGCTGCGCTTCTTCCATTTCTCGAGATCCCAGACTGAAGGCCTGCAACGGGGCACCCGCCTGCGCTGTTTCGGAGAGGTGCGACAGGGTGTCTCCGGGATGGAGATGGTCCATCCGGAATATCGACGTCTGGCTTCAGACTCCGGCCCGCCGCTGGAGGACACCTACACCCCTGTATACCCGTCCACCGAGGGGCTTCAGCAGGGGCGGATCCGCCGGCTCGTCGACCAGGCCCTGCTCAGGCTGTCGGCTGACCCGCCCGCCGATCTTCTGCCGAAGTCGGTTCGCGACCAGCTCGAGTTTCCGCCGCTGGTGGACGCCCTCGGCTACGTTCATCGGCCTCCTGCAGGGGCTTCTCTGGAATTGCTCGAGGACGGACGCCACCCGGCACAGCGGCGCCTGGCGTTCGAGGAGCTGCTGGCGCATCACCTGAGCCTGCGGCTGCTGCGAGGCCGGATACGATCCCACCGAGCGCCCCGCCTTCGCGGCGGAAGCGGCCTGCTGGAGCGCTTTCTTGACGCCCTGCCATTCGAACTCACGGGTGCCCAGAACCGGGTTCTGGAAGACATCCTTGCGGACATGTCCGAGGACAAGCCGATGCTGCGTCTTGTCCAGGGGGATGTGGGCTCGGGGAAGACCGTCGTCGCCGCGGCCGCCGCAGTCGTTGCCGCGGATGCGGGTTTCCAGGCTGCGGTCATGGCCCCCACCGAGCTGCTCGCCGAGCAGCATTTTCGGACCCTGGAGAACTGGCTTTCACCTCTGGGCGTGGGCGTCACCTGGCTGACGGGAAGATTGACGGCGAAAGCCAGGCGCAAGGCCCTGGAAGAGATCGCCGGCGGCCAGGCTTCTGTCATTGTCGGCACCCACGCGTTGTTTCAGGCCGGCGTGGAGTTCGCGCGGCTGGGCCTTGCAGTCATCGATGAACAACATCGTTTCGGGGTTCATCAGCGTCTCGCGCTGACTGAAAAAGGCGGCGCCGATGGAACCCGGCCTCACCAGCTGGTCATGACCGCCACCCCTATTCCCAGGACGCTGGCCATGTCCAGCTACGCGGATCTGGACACTTCCAGCATCGACGAACTGCCTCCGGGGCGGGGCACGGTCACCACCGTCGTGGTACCGGCTCCGAGACGAGCCGAGGTCCTCGAAAGGGTCCGGCTGGCCTGTGAATCCGGGAAACAAGCCTACTGGGTCTGTCCGCTGATCGAGGAATCCGATGTCCTGCAGTGCCAGGCTGCGGAGGAGACGGCGGCGGCCCTGGCGGCTTCGCTGCCCGATGTCTCGGTGGGTCTCGTGCACGGCCGCATGAAAGCGCCGGAAAAGCAGGCCGTCATGGATCGTTTCAAGGCGGGGGAGATTCAGCTACTGGTCGCCACGACGGTGATTGAAGTGGGGGTCGATGTTCCCAACGCCAGCCTCATGATTATCGAGAATTCGGAGAGGATGGGTCTCGCCCAGCTCCACCAGCTTCGTGGCCGGGTCGGCCGCGGCAGCGCAGATTCCAGCTGCGTGCTGATGTACGAGCCGCCACTCAATAATTCTGCGGAGCGCAGGCTCAGGGTGCTGCGGGAGACCAACGACGGCTTCCGGATCGCCGAAGAAGACCTGCACCTTCGGGGACCGGGTGAGGTCCTCGGAACCCGCCAGACGGGAGTCATGCAGATGCGCGTAGCGGACCTCATGCGGGACAGGGGCATGCTTCCCGAAGTCAGGGCGGTCGCTGATCGGCTGCTGTCGTCTCATGCAGATTCCATTGCCGGCATCCTCGGTCGCTGGATCGGCGACGCCGCCCGCTACGGACAGGTGTGAGTCGGGCACCCTTATCCGCACTGGATCAGGTCACGTATAATTTTCCTCCCGCGCATTCGGCGCCATGGCAGATCGAGTCGGCGTATTGTATGGAGTCTGTCCACGCGACAAAGAGAGCGGACGCCAACTGGGAGACCGTCGAGTCCGTCAGTGAATTACACGGGGACGCGGAACTGCGCGAATGGCTGGAACACAGCGGCTCCCTTACGCGCAGGCTCCGGCGGATCGGCGGCAGGGATCTCAACCTGGAAGTTCTCGGCGAGGACTGGGAGCAGTCCGCTGATGAGGATGTCAGCTTGCTGGGATCCGCGGCCGGGCGGGTCCGTGTCCGCAAGGTGAGAATTTCATCCCAGGGCACGCCGCTGGTTTTCGCCTGTACTTGCATGCCGCCGGAGACGCTCGCACGACATCCGTGGCTCGGTCGTCTCGGTCACAAGCCGCTGGGCGAAGCGCTGGCCGATCGTACCGATGTAAAACGCACGCCATTCGAGTTCGCCGTCCTGCCGGACAATCATCCCCTGGTTCGTGACGCACTGGAGAAAACGGATATTTCGCCGGGCAAGATGTGGAGCCGGCGATCGATCTTCCTGATAAGCGAATCCCCGATTCTGGTTTACGAGATTTTTCTGCCCGGCCTGGCCAGCTTGGGAGAACCTTGATGCCGCCCCTGACGGGGGGCGCCTCGTCTTTGCTGTCAGCGCGAATCAGGGCATATCTGCGCCTGATCCGGTTCCACCGGCCGATCGGCACCCTGCTGCTCCTGTGGCCCACCCTGTGGGCACTGTGGCTCGCCGGCGACGGCCATCCGGATCCCAAGGTCCTCGTAATATTCGTTGCCGGCGTATTCCTGATGCGATCCGCCGGTTGCGCCATCAACGACTTTGCGGACCGGAACATCGATCCTCACGTCGCCAGAACCCGGGATCGGCCGCTGGCCACAAGAGAAATCACGGCCCTCGAGGCACTTGCTGTCTCGGCGACTCTGGCGCTGATCGCGTTCATTCTGGTCCTACAGCTGAATACCCTGACAATTCTTTTGTCCCTGGTGGGCGGCGTGATGGCCGCCAGCTATCCTTTTCTGAAGAGGTTCACGTCCCTGCCCCAGTTCTATCTGGGGGCCGCGTTCGGGTGGTCGGTGCCCATGTCTTTCGCTGCAGAGACCGGGGGCGTTCCGGTCACGGGCTGGCTGATGTTTGCTGCCGTCGTCCTCTGGGCGGTCGCCTACGACACCATGTACGCCATGGTCGATCGCGATGACGATCTCCGAATAGGCGTCCGCTCCACCGCGATTCTTTTCGGCCGCTGGGACAGGCTCGCCGTAGCCACCGCCCATCTGGGCGCCCTGCTTCTGCTGGCGGCCACCGGCCTGATCGAAGGCCTGGGCACCTGGTATTTCACCGGTCTCGTCGCGGCGGCCGCAT
>JASFOT010000263.1:0-4111 GCA_050116375.1 Gammaproteobacteria bacterium
CAGGTGACGGATCTCCACGTGCCTTGCCGGAACGTGGATGCAGGCGCGCGATATCTGAAGGAATTGCTGAAGCGCTACGGGAACGACCTGCACCTGGCGCTCGCCGCCTACAACTATGGGCCGGGTCGCATATCGTCGAACCAGGCTCTGCCGGACGGCGCAGAATGGTACAGCGCCTACATCTACCGGCATCTGCAGTACGTGCTGGGAAATGGCGGCGTCGCCTCCGGGCAGCGCGAATGGTCCGCGGACAGGCAGCTGGAACTGGCGGTCTTCAGGGCGCCGTATCGTGCCGCGGCGTTCATGGCGGCGTTGCAGGAAAACGCGGCGCCTGTCCGCCTGGACTGGTTTCGGCAGGACGTAGCCCGATTCCGGGTGGTCATGCTCTACGCCAGCCAGGCCGAGCGCGCGGCCGGCCTCCGGCAACTGGCAGCTGCAGGGTTCGCCCTGAGCGAGGCGCAGGGTGATGGGTAGGGGTGCTCGCCGATTTTCGCTGCTCCTTGCGCTCCTGCTGGCGGGTCCGATGCGGGCGGGCGAAGTTTTCTATGATTACGCCGACGTCACCTCCGTTCGTCCGGTGGTCGAGCGCCCGTCGCCTGCCGCCAATCCGGAAGCGTGCCGGCCGCCGTTCCGTTCGGATCTTCGTGACGGGGAGGCCATGGGGGGAGAGGGCGTCGACACCCTGGCGGAGGCGCTGCGCAGGGAACTGGACCGTTTGAACGATCCGGCTGCCTGCCGGTCCGTTTCTGACGGGCGAGAAACCATCGTCGGTTACCAGGTGACCTACCGATACGGGGACACCGAGTACACCCGGGTGATGGAGCAGGATCCCGGCCCCAGGATGAGAGTCCGTGTGCGCCTGGACGCCGGGCGCTGAAACGCTACTTGCCGCGCCAGCGCCGGCGCTGGTTGAGCATCGCCCGCAGGCGCCACGGCAGCGGACGGGAGGAGCTCCAGTGCTCGGCCACTTTCGCGAGCTTCGCTTTTTTGTTCGATTGCATGGTGCTGAGAGTCCTGATTCTGATGGCCGTGAGCATAGCCGGTCCCTGTTACAGATCGTTGACCGCGCCGGTCCGCCGGAACGGGCCGGCCATGTGCCGCGCCGTCAGTCCAGAAAAGGTTCGATGAGCGAGCGGACATTCACCCGCGCGCGGATTCGCGCGCACAGCAGGAAAGAGCCCACGAGCTTTCGGTGGAGAAAAATGGTCTCCGGGGGCGGCGCCCGGAAGTGTCCGCTCTTGAATACCAGGTCGATCCCCGCATCGCGGGCACGGGCGGTCAGGTCGGAGGAGGCGAAATCGTAGGCGCCCTGGTGGCGCAGAGGTTCGCAGATCATCAGGATGAGGTTCACGATCTGGCGCGCGTGGTCGTCGCTGTCGTCCGGATGGATATAGCCGATTTCGGTGGCGATGGATTCGACCAGCTCGATATCTTCATCCAGCATTGCCTTGCAGATCCTGGCGTAGCGGCGGGTGAATTCCGACGGATATTCCATGGCGGACCCGAAATCCAGAAGATCGAGATCTCCGCTGTCCGGGTCCACCAGATAATTGCCGAAATTCGGATCGGTCTGCATGACGCCGAACTCGAAAAGCTCCCTGAACAGCAGGTGATACAGCAGGCCGCCCACCCGGTCGCGACGGCTCTGGGAGGCACCCGGCTCGCCCAGAGTGACCAGCGGTTCGCCGTGCATGTAATCCATGGCGAGAATCCGCCGTGTCGTGAGGTCGCGGTGAACGGCAGGAACCCGGAAGCGTGGCTCGTCGGCCACGAGGTCGCCGAAGCGCTCCAGGTGGGCCGCCTCCTGAAGATAGTCCGCCTCCTGCTGCAATTGTCGTCGCGCTTCGGACGTGATTCCGGAGATGTCCAGCTCCATGGGCAGGATCCGGGACATGCGCAACAGGGTCGCAAGATTATTGACGTCGCTGCCTATACTCCTGGCCACCCCGGGATACTGGATTTTGAGGGCAAGCTCCCGGCCGTCGGATGTCACGACATGATGGACCTGGCCAATGGAGGCGGCCGCCACAGGCTCATAGTCGAACTTTCGGAAACGGGCCTGCCATCCCTTGCCGTACTCCCGGCCGAGCAGCCGATTGAGCTGGGACACCGGCATGGTATCCGCCGAGTCCCGGAGGATGGCCAGTGCCTCCGCAAATTCCGGCGGCAGGACCTGCTCGCTTTCCAGGGACAGCAGCTGTCCCAGTTTCATGGCAGCGCCGCGGAGGTGGGACAGCCGCCGCGCCAGCCGCGAGGCGTTGGCTCTGGTAAGCAGGGCGCTTGATTGTCCGGCGCCTCGGCTGCCGGCCAGGCGCCGTATGCTTTCCGCTGCGCCGCCGGCGGCGAGACCGCCCGCCGTCAGTCCGAGACGTAGCACCCGACCGATCCGGGTCGTGGGGACCCGCGACTGGCGACGCTTTCGTTTTTCGGCCATGAGATGGCTTGCGAAGCCTCTCAGCCCTCGGTGAAAAAACCGCAGGAGCGGGAGATATCCACGAACTGGGACTGGAAGTCGTTCATGGCGGCAAAGGTCTCCCTTGCGGAGGGGATTTCGAGCAGCTCGTCGAGACCGGCGAGTCGTCCGGAGAACCAGTATTCGACCACGCCGTCGAAGGGATCGGCGCCGCCCCGCATTCGGCGGACGTATTCGTTTGCTTCCACGACCAGCGTACGACTGAACTGGTAGTGCTCCGCGCCGACTGTCCTTGCCATTCGGGTCACCAGATCGGCAAACTGGTCAGAGTCCCAGTACTGCCGGAACTCTGATTCCGAGATATCCTCGCGCCGGCGCAGGCAGCTGATGAATCGGACCATGACGTTTTGTTCTCCGGATCGGGAAAGGCCGCGATAGTGTAACCAAGCTTGGCGACGACATTGAGAGCGCTTTCGGCAGCGGCTCAAATCCGGCGGGCTGCCTGCTGCGAAATTGATCATATACAGGAGCACAGAGAGACATCATGTGGTCAAAATCCAGTCGCATCCCGAGCCCGGAAGAGTCGCTGCCCGGCCGCCCCCAGCCGATCGCGGTCGCGGAGCGCCATTTTGTAAACGGGCGTCCCCTCGACGGTCCCTGGCCTGAGGGCGCCTCACTGGCCATGTTCGGCCTCGGCTGTTTCTGGGGGGCGGAACGCAAATTCTGGGAGAAGCAGGGGGTCTGGGTGACCGCTGTGGGGTATAGCGGCGGCATCACGCCGAATCCGACCTACGAGGAGGTCTGCTCGGGATTGACAGGGCACGCGGAGGTCGTGCGCCTCGCTTTCCTCCCTTATGAAGTCAGCTTCGACGCGCTGCTGGCGCTTTTCTGGGAATCCCACGACCCAACCCAGGGTATGCGTCAGGGCAACGACATCGGCACTCAGTATCGCTCGGCGGTCTATGTCTTCGACGAGGAGCAGCGTCAGCGGGCGGAGCAGTCCCTTCGGGCCTACCAGGCGGTGCTGGGCAGCCACGGTTACGGTGCAATTACGACGGAAATCCGTGATGCGGGGCCCTTCTTTTTCGCCGAGGACTATCACCAGCAGTATCTGGCGAAGAATCCCGATGGCTACTGCGGCCTCGGCGGTACAGGGCTGAGCTGTCCGGTCGGCCTCGCGGAAGCACCGCGGGCCTGATCGGCGCGCCGCTGTCCGTCCGGGACACTCGCTTCAGAGCAGGTTCGACAGGAGTATTCCTCCAACCGCGATCGGGCAGAGGTAGCGCAGGAGAAAGCGCCATAGCCGGTACGCCAGAGAATCCGCCAGGCCGAGCTCGTCCCGGCAGTCCGGTGACGGCATGGCCCAGCCGACGAAGATCGCGATCAGCAATCCGCCGAGCGGCAGCATGATGTTGACCGCGAGGAAGTCCTGGATATCGAAAAGATTCTTGTCGGCGAAAGCCTCGATGGCGGCCAGTGGGCGCAAATCGCTCCATATATTGAACGAAAAAACGGTCGTCAGCCCCAATAGCCAGGCCAGCAGCCCGATGAGCGGCGTGGCCACCTGACGCCGCATTCCCCGATGTTCGTCCACCCATGCCACGATCGGTTCCAGGACCGCGATGGAGGATGTCAGCGCCGAGACAATGAACAGCAGGAAAAAAATGGTTCCGAACAGGGCGCCGGCAGGCATATGGC
>JASFOT010000264.1:0-4098 GCA_050116375.1 Gammaproteobacteria bacterium
ACCGGACAATGCGCTGATCGTCGGGATGGCCGCACAGTTCATTCCCCGGAAGGGGTATGAAGTCCTGATGGGCGCGATTCCTCAGATCACGGCCCGCTATCCGACAGCCCGGTTCCTGCTTTTCGGGCAGGGCCCCCTGCAGGAACGGATCCGCGACCGTGCGGAGCGGGAGGGGCTGTCCGAGTCGGTACGATTCACCGGTTTCCGCAAGGATCTGGCCTCCTATCTGGGATGCCTGGACCTGCTGGTTCATCCTGCCCTCGACGAGGGCCTGGGCATCGTTCTGCTGGAAGCCTGCGCTGCGGGTATCCCGGTGGTTGCGACACCGGTGGGCGGGGTACCCGAGGTCATTCGCGACCGGGTGAACGGATTGCTGGTGCCTGCCGGAGACGCGGAGGCGCTAGCCGGGGCCGTGATGCGGTTGCTGGAGGCCAAGGACCTGCGAATCCGCCTGGGCCGGGCGGGTCGCGAGATCGTCGAAGAGGAATTTTCTGTGGAGACGATGGTGGAGGGCAACCTCCGGGTCTATCGGGAGCTCACCTAGTGCTAGCATGATCGCCATGGTGCCGGACGACACTCAATTAACGGCGCTTGCCGGGGCGCTTGCCGAAAAGATGCTCGCCGAGGGGAAGCGGTTGGCCACCGCGGAATCCTGCACCGGCGGCTGGATCGCCAAGGTCATCACCGACCTGCCCGGCAGCTCGGACTGGTTCGGCTACGGCATCGTGAGCTACAGCAATGCCGCCAAACAGGAGCTTCTAGGTGTGTCCGCCTCGACGCTGGTGAATCACGGGGCGGTCAGTGAGCCGGTGGTTCGCGAAATGGCCGAGGGGGCCATCCGGCGAGGCGGGGCCGATCTGGCAGTCGCCGTCAGCGGGGTGGCCGGCCCGTCCGGCGGAACGCCGGCCAAGCCCGTCGGCACCGTCTGGTTCGCCTGGGCCCGGATCGACAATGCCGGTCTGCGCAGCGATGCGGAATGCCATCATTTCGGCGGCGACCGGGAAGCGGTACGCCGGCAGACCGTCGCCGTCGCGCTCAAGGGTCTGATGGAATCGTGAGCGATCCGCGCAAGCGGCGCCTGTTTTTTGCCCTGTGGCCGGATCCCGACGTTCGCCGGCAGCTGGCGGCCGCCTCGCAAAGCGTGCGGGACAAGGCCACCGGTCGTCCGGTACCCGATGAGAACCTCCACATCACGCTGGCTTTTCTGGGGAGCGTTGACGCGGAGGTGTTTGCCTGCATCAGCGAGGCGGCCCGGGGGCTGGCGACGGAGTCCTTCGAGCTGGTCATCGACCGGGCGGGATGGTGGCGCAGAACCGGTATCCTGTGGCTCGCGCCGTCGCGGGCACCGGCCAGCCTCAACCGACTGGTCAAGGCCCTCTGGGTGGCCCTGGAACCCTGCGGTTTCTGGCCGGACTACCGGGATTTCCATCCCCACGTGACCATCGCCCGTCGCTGCAGACGCGCAAGCCTGCCGGAGGTGGAGCCCGTTCACTGGCCGGTGCCGGAGATTACGCTGCTGGAATCCCATACAGGCCAGCGTGGTGCCCGCTATACGGTGCTGGATTCCTGGCCTTTGCGCTGATTTTCCTCCGGAGTCGCCGGAAAAGCCGGCTGCCCGCCGACCGGTTATGTGGAATAATCGGGAACTTTCACCCGCACCCCGCAAAGATCACCAGGCAGACTATGGACGACAACAGGAAAAAGGCGCTGGCCGCCGCTCTCGGGCAGATCGAGAAACAGTTTGGCAAGGGTTCGGTGATGCGTCTCGGCGACGCATCCACCCCCCGGGATATGCCCGTCATTTCAACCGGATCCCTGGGTCTCGACATTGCCCTGGGCGTGGGCGGGCTGCCCCGGGGCAGGGTGGTCGAGATCTACGGCCCCGAGGCGTCCGGCAAGACGACCCTGACGCTGCAGGTGGTGGCCGAGGCGCAGAAGGTCGGAGGCACCGCCGCCTTCGTGGACGCGGAGCACGCCCTCGATCCTGTCTATGCCGAGAAACTCGGCGTCAACGTGGACGACCTGCTGGTCTCCCAGCCCGATACCGGCGAGCAGGCGCTGGAGATCACGGACATGCTGGTCCGCTCCGGTGCCGTGGACGTCATCGTGGTGGACTCGGTGGCGGCGCTGACGCCCAAGGCCGAGATCGAGGGCGAGATGGGAGACTCCCACGTGGGTCTCCAGGCCCGCCTCATGTCCCAGGCGCTGCGCAAGCTGACGGCCAACATCAAGCGCACCAACGTGCTGGTGATTTTCATCAACCAGATCCGCATGAAGATCGGCGTCATGTTTGGTAACCCGGAGACCACGACGGGCGGCAATGCCCTGAAGTTCTATTCTTCGGTGCGTCTCGATATCCGCCGCATCGGCGCCATCAAGAAGGGTGACGAGGTGGTGGGCAACCAGACCCGGGTCAAGGTGGTCAAGAACAAGGTGTCGCCGCCTTTCCGGATCGCCGAGTTCGAGATCATGTACGGCACCGGTATTTCCCGAGAGGGCGAGATCATCGACCTCGGCGTCAGGGAGGGCATGGTGGCCAAGTCCGGCTCCTGGTACAGCTACAAGGAAGACCGGATCGGCCAGGGCAAGGACAATGCCCGCCAGTATCTCATTGACAATCCCGACATCGCCGCCGAAATCGAGGCCGGTATTCGCGCCAAGCTGCTACCGCGCAGCGAGCCCGCCGTGGAGTCGGAGGCGGAAGCGGTCGAGTAACTGCGACGCCCGGTGAGCGGCGAATCAGGCGACAACCAGGATCTCACGGCAGCGGACGTCCGGCGCACGGCCATGAACCTGCTCGCCCGCCGGGAATATGCCCGCCGGGAACTGGCGGCCAGACTGGCGTCCCGGGGCCTGCCCGGCGACCTGATCGATCCCGTAATGGACGAGCTGACGCGGGAAAATCTCTTGTCGGACGAACGCTTCGCCGACGCCTTCGTCAGCGCCCGCGCCGGCCGCGGCCAGGGGCCTGTCAGGATCCGTATCGAGCTGGAACAGAAAGGCGTGGACCCCGGGATCGTCGAGCGCGCTCTCGCCGACGCCGGAGTCGACTGGGGCGATCTTGCCGAACAGGTTCGGCGCAAGCGATTCGGGCCCGGCCGGCCCGGCAATTTCAAGGAGCGGGCCCGGCAGGCCCGTTTTCTCCAGTACCGCGGTTTCGCCGCCGAGCACCTGGGAAGGGTACTGGGCCACGAGGACTGAACCCGTCGGGCTGGCGTGCCGCCCGTTCACCGCTTAACCTTCTTCCTTTTACGTTGCTCCAACGCAAACAATGAAAAGCGCTGAAATACGTCAACGATTCCTCGATTACTTCGAGCGCAACGGACACCAGGTCGTGGCGTCCAGTCCCCTGGTGCCGGCGAACGACCCGACGCTGCTGTTCACCAATGCCGGGATGGTCCAGTTCAAGGACGTGTTCCTGGGGCTGGAAAAGCGGCCCTACAACCGGGCGGCCTCGTCCCAGCGCTGCGTGCGCGCGGGCGGCAAGCACAACGACCTGGAGAACGTGGGCTACACCGCTCGCCATCACACCTTTTTCGAGATGCTCGGGAATTTCAGCTTCGGGGACTATTTCAAGCGGGAAGCCATCCGCTACGGCTGGGAATTCCTGACCGAAGACCTGGGGCTGCCCGGCGAGCGCCTGTGGGTGACCATCTACGAAGAGGACGACGAGGCGGCGGAGATCTGGCTGGAGGAAATCGGCGTGAGCCCCGAGCAGTTCCGGCGACTGGGCGCCGACAGCAACTTCTGGGCCATGGGCGATACGGGGCCCTGCGGCCCCTGCACGGAGATCTTCTACGATCACGGCCCGGACGTGCCCGGGGGGCCGCCCGGCTCGCCGGACGAGGACGGGGATCGTTTCGTCGAGGTCTGGAACCTGGTCTTCATGCAGTACGAGCGGGCGGCCGACGGCAGCATGAAGCCGCTGCCCAAGCCCTCGGTGGACACGGGCATGGGTCTGGAACGCATCGCGGCCGTGATGCAGGGCACCTACAACAACTACCAGATCGATCTTTTCCAGAGCCTGATGAAGGCTGCCGCCGAGGCCACCGGCGTGAAAGTCCAGGAGAGCCCCTCCCTGAGAGTCATCGCGGATCA
>JASFOT010000265.1:0-4071 GCA_050116375.1 Gammaproteobacteria bacterium
CGCCTCGATAAAATCCAGCAGCGACCCCTCACGGCTCTCGTTGAGTCGGGCGATGTCCTGCTTGCTGCGAAAACGGGACTCCTGGTACTTCGGCATTTCTTCGGGAAGATCCCGGTAGACGCCGCCGGGGCGGTAATAAGTCGCGTGCATGCGCGTACCCGACACCGCCTCGTAGCAGTCCATCAGGTCCTCTCGCTCGCGGAAGCAATAAAGAAACATGGTCATGGCCCCGATATCCAGGCCATGTGCGCCCAGCCACATGAGGTGATTCAGAATCCGGGTGATTTCGTCGAACATCACGCGGATGTAGCGGGCCCGCAGCGGGGGCTCGATGCCGAGAAGTTTCTCGATGGCGAGCACGTAACCGTGCTCGTTGCACATCATCGAAACATAGTCCAGGCGATCCATGTAACCGATGGACTGATTGAACGGCTTGCTCTCGGCCAGTTTCTCCGTTGCCCGGTGCAGCAGTCCCACATGCGGGTCCGCTTTCGAGATCACTTCGCCGTCCATCTCGAGAACCAGTCGCAGCACGCCGTGGGCGGCAGGATGCTGGGGCCCGAAATTCATGGTGAAATTCTGGATTTCAGCCATCGGCAGCCTCGCCGGCCCCGTGTCTGTGGAGCGCCTCTTCGTAACGGTTGTCCTTGCGAATGACGCGAGGTACGAGTGTCCGCGGCTCGATGGAAACAGGCTCGTACACGACCCGGCCTTTATCCGGATCGTACCGGACCTCCACATTGCCGATCAGCGGAAAGTCCTTGCGGAAGGGGTGACCGATAAATCCGTAATCGGTCAGCAGCCGACGCAGGTCGGGATGACCGTCGAACAGGATTCCGAAAAGATCGAAAGCCTCCCGCTCGTACCAGTTGGCGGCGGGCCAGATGTCCATCACCGACGGCACAAGCGGCGGTTCCCCGGCCGGGGCGAAGACTTTCAGCCGAATCCGGTGATTGAGGGTCACCGACAGAAGATGATAGACAACGGCAAATCGCCTTTCCCGCGAAACCTCATCAGACGATCGATTTACGCTGCGGCTGAACCCGCTTGCCGTTGCGTCCGCTGTCTTCCACTCGCTTCGTCCGTAGGCCAGATAGTCCACCCCGCACAGGTCCACGAGCGTTTCGAACTGCAGTCCCTCCGTATCGCGGAGACGGAAACAGGAATCCAGCAGGGAATCGGGAGACACCTCGACTGTAAGCTCCCCACGATCCACCGAAAATCCGACCGCCGCAGATTGCAGGGCTTCTCTTGTGAGGGTTTCGAGCTGCTCGAGTCTTCGGGACATGGATGATGCGCATCAACGCGCGATGGTGTGGGTCCGTCGAATTTTCTTCTGGAGCTGAAGGATTCCGTAGAGCAGCGCTTCCGCCGTGGGAGGGCATCCGGGCACGTAGACATCCACCGGGACGATCCTGTCGCAGCCGCGAACCACGGAATAGCTGTAATGGTAGTAGCCGCCGCCGTTGGCGCAGGACCCCATGGAGATGACCCAGCGCGGTTCGGCCATCTGGTCATAGACCTTGCGCAGCGCCGGGGCCATTTTGTTGACCAGGGTGCCGGCCACGATCATGACGTCGGACTGGCGGGGGCTGGGCCTGAAAATCACGCCAAATCTATCCAGGTCGTAACGGGACGCGCCGGCGTGCATCATTTCGACAGCGCAGCAGGCGAGGCCGAACGTCATCGGCCACATGGAGCCCGTTCTCGCCCAGTTGACGAGATTGTCGATAGACGTCGTCAGGATCCCGGGACGCTCGGACTTCTCACCCGGCGCCACGGGACCGGCGTTTTCCGCGGCTAATCCCATTCCAGCGCTCCCTTCTTCCATTCGTAAATGAAACCGACCACGAGGATCGCCAGGAAGATGGCCATCGCAACGAGCCCGAAGATGCCGATGTGGTCCAGGGAGACTGCCCACGGGAAAAGAAAGGCGATCTCGAGATCAAAAATGATGAAAAGAATCGCGACCAGGTAGTACCTCACGTCAAATTTCATGCGCGAGTCCTCGAAGGCCTCAAAACCGCATTCGTACGGAGAGAGCTTTTCGGAGTCGGGACGCCGGGGTCCGAACACGAATCCAAGGCTTACGAGAGCGAGCCCGATAACGGCGGCTATGGCGAGGAAGATCAGGATCGGCAGGTAATTCTCGAGCATCAATTTTCCCGTCTTTTGATCTGCCAGCGGACGGGCCCGTCCGGACAAAACCGACCGGGCCTGACGGCCCGATCACTTCCTGGGAAAGATCGGGCCCTGATGATCATGGTGCCGATGGCCGGACTCGAACCGGCACGGCTTTCGCCACTGCCCCCTCAAGACAGCGTGTCTACCAATTCCACCACATCGGCTTGTAACGCGCGCCCCGCAATGGCCACCCGGGGCTTACCTGGTTCCGTCACCTGCTCCAGCACCCTCCGCATCCTCACCCGGCAGGGCCGGCAGGTCGCCGTCCGATTCCGGCAGCAGAAGCTCCGGGGCTTCCCCGCCGCCGTCACTGGTCACCGCAGAAGACTCGAGGACACTGACCGGACCTTCGCGCTGGCCGGCCAGATAGGCCAGCGTCAGGCTGGTCACGAAAAAGAGGGTTGCGAGGACGGCGGTCGTCCGGCTGAGAAAGGACGAGGAACCGCGTGACCCGAAAACGGTTCCGGAAGCTCCGGCCCCGAACGCCGCGCCGGCTTCCGCACCCTTGCCCCGCTGCAGCAGAACGATGGCGATCAGGCTCGAAGCCAGCAGAACGTGAAAAATCGTAATAATGGTCGTCAGATTCATGATTGTTCCGCTTTTCAGCCGCCCGCACGGCATATATCGGCAAAGCCCTCCGCATCCAGCGAAGCGCCACCGACGAGACCTCCGTCAACGTCCGGCATGGAAAACAGGTCCTCTGCGTTCGAGGGCTTGACGCTGCCCCCATAGAGGATCCTGACCGAATTTCCAATTGTATCATCATCAGAAGCGAGGATCCCACGGATCAGGGCGTGAACTTCCTGGGCCTGCTCGGGCGTGGCGGTCCGTCCGGTTCCGATGGCCCACACCGGCTCGTAGGCCACAACCGCATCGGAAAAAGACCCGATGCCGGCCTGACCAAGCACCGCCAGCAGCTGGCGCTCCACGACGCGTTCAGTCACGCCTTCCTCCCTCTCCTCGAGCGTCTCGCCGACACACAGAATGGGAACCAGACCGTCGCGCTGGGCCGCCCGGTACTTGGCAGCCACCAGCTCGTCAGTTTCTCCATACAGACTGCGGCGTTCCGAATGCCCCACGATGGCGTAATGGCAGCCCACGTCCCGCAGCATCGCCCCGGCAACCTCGCCGGTATAGGCGCCGCCCTCCTCGACCGCAAGATTCTGGGCGCCCAGCCGGATCCCGGTCCCCTTGAGAGCCGCCGCCGCGTCTACGAGATAGACGAACGGCGGGCAGACAGCGACCTCCGCGCTGGGTCCCTCGGCGAGAGCCGCTGCGAGACCCTTTATCAGGGTCGCGGTCTGCTCCCGCGAGCCGTGCATCTTCCAGTTTCCTGCGACCAGTTTTTCTCTCATGTCGTCCCCTTTTTCGAGCGCGCGCAATGGTAGTCACGCGGGCATTCCGGTTCAATCCTCGGCAAGAGCAGTCCGCACGGCTTCCGCTATCTGCTCCGCGGCAGCCGCAACCTCGTCGGCGTCTTCCCCCTCGACCATGACCCGCACGACGGGCTCGGTGCCAGACGGCCGCAGAACGATTCGGCCACGCTCGCCGAATTTCCCCTGCACGGCCTCGACCGTTGCCGCGATACCCCCGGCACGCTCGTCGAAGGGCCGACTGGTATGGACGTTGATCAGAGTCTGCGGGAATCGGGGCATGGCGCCTGCCAGCTCAGCCAGCGGCTGACCGCTGGATTCCATCACCGCGAGAACCTGCAGGGCGGTGACGAGGCCGTCCCCGGTGGTGGTTTTCGCCAGGTCGATGACGTGGCCCGAGGTCTCTCCGCCGATATGGCCGCCGCTGGCTTTCAGCATGGCCAGGACATGACGGTCACCCACTGCGGCTCGCTGGAATTCGATTCCCTTGTCCGCGAGACTGCGTTCCAGTCCC
>JASFOT010000266.1:0-4067 GCA_050116375.1 Gammaproteobacteria bacterium
GATGCCGAGTTGCTCGATTTGATACCGGCTGTCCTGACGCGTCAACTGGGGCGTTCTGGTTCAAAACAGACTGATTCCGACTGGCCAGGAGATGGTTTGGCTGAGAGTGCATCGGACTGTCTGCTTTCGGCCAGAAGCGGACATAAAAAACCCCGCCACGCGGGCGGGGTTCTCTTTGTCACAATACACGGGGAAGAAAGAACTCTGACTTCTCATCTAAGGCGTGCTGAATATTGCTCCTTCGCCCTGATCAAGACCCACACACTCCTCGTCGGAACCTGCGCACCCAACCGACACGAATCGGCCATTGCCCCAGGCTAAACCACGGGTATCGTAGCCTGCCGCGACTGCAAAACTAGTCCATGTTTTGCCGGAGTCGAACGTTTCCGTGCCGGTTGCATCCATCGGACCCCAACCGTAGAACTCGTTCTCTCCGTCCGCTATGAGACTTATATCCGACTGCGCCAAGGCCCGGAACTTCGTTCCACCGGCAGAGGTCTGATGCTCGAACCAGTTGATGCCGTCGGCGGATGTGTACATTCGCCCGACACGCCCTGCTGCCCAGAACTGGTCGCCATCATGGAGAATCGAGTAGGTCGCAATTGATTCCGTGCTCAATACGACCTCGATCCAGGTCGAGCCGTCAAAAGAAACTAATACTCGTGCATCCTTGTCGTCCACGTAATTCTCGATCTGCGTGGTTGCGACAACCCGAGGCCCTTCCCAATCAAGGTCCATGTATTGCTGCAGGCCGGTGACTGATCGGCCACTCTGCGGCAGATCCTCGGCGATCATCCACGTCGTACCGCGGTCCACAGAACTCATGATGAACGCGGTATCGGCGCCGCCTTCCTTCTTCCCGGCAACGATGAGTATGTTGAAGCCATATCCGCCGATTGCCCTAAGGGAGACATCCTCTGGCCCCTGACCCTGAGTCGGTTCCCAATTCTCACCATCCCCAGATCGAATGACGGTGCCCTGATCTCCCACAACAAAGTAATCGATATACCCGAGCCCGCGATGGGCGATGGCATTTAGATTGACAGTTGTCCCCGAATTCACACGGGACCAGGCAATTCCGTCCTCGGAGCGCATGATCAGTCCGCCGTCGCCGACGGCAAGGAACTCGAAACCGTTCCACATCACGTCATTGAGAATATTCGGCAATCCTGATGCGCGCTGCAGCCATACCGATGCATCTGCCTCCGCCTGAATTCCGATTTCAGCACTCAGCTGATTCGATGTGTTACCCAGGGCGTCGACCAGCCAGATATCGACTGTAATGGCGCCGGGTTCCACGGTAGACACGACGAATTCCTCGGTGAGCGTTCCGGATGCCGTGTCTATCGGTCCCAGCGGAATCGTTTGGCTGGTACCGTCGGACATCTCAACCTGCATGCTCGCGATGTCGAGGTCGGCATCGAAGTAGTCAAATGTCGCCGTGGCATCAATGCTGCCGTCACCTGCCATGTGCAGGACGGTCTCGGGCGACAGGCGAAGATTGGATATCTCCGGGGGCGCGCTCTCAACCAGGATGTCGGCGCTGAGGTGATTCGAGTCATGACCGGCCGCATCGACCAGCCAGATGTCGACCGTGCAGGTGCCGGATTCCGCGGTCGACACCTCGAATTCTTCGATCATTGTTCCATGTACCGTCGGTATCGACCCAAGTGGGATCGTCTGGCTTGAGCCATCAGACATCTCGATCTGCATCTGCTGAATGTCGAGGTCCGAGTCGGAATACTCGAACTCGGCCTTTGCCATAACAGTCCCGTCACCCTGCATGTATTTCACAGTCTCGGGTGACACGATCAGGTTGGCTATTTCGGGAACGTCGCCCTCAACCGGTTGCGAAGCAGGCGCGGACGAACCACCACCGCCCCCGCAGGCAGTGAGAAGCAAAGCGACACCGAGAATCCAGGTACGCATGGCCCACCTCCGTGTTGTGCACTGCGCCTGGCTCGCGGAACCATTGGGTTGTCCGGCGCAAGGTGGCAGGCACACGCCCCGCTGGCCCACAAACCTAAGGAATGCGTTGCTTGGTAATTACTCTATAGTTGTCGTTATGGCGCTGATGAATAGAGGAATATACCCATTGATGTGTCGAATTTACTGGCATGCCTTTCTGTTTGGGAGCCAAACTGATTGGAACTTCTAAAGAAACATTCCGTATCGATAGCAGGCCAATACAGGAGCTCTAGTTGAAGCTCGACTGGGATACAGTCGAATGGCTGCTTCGGGTCGGAAGCGGACCGACAGAAAGGATGGAAATGAGACCCCTCAGGCCGAGGCCGAGCGGCTGCCTTCGGCCAGAAGCGGACAAACTACCCGCCAGAAGAAGTCAAAATAGAGCGAAGCTAAATTTGCCCATCCTCGTGGAGCGACTGGTACCTGGATGACATATCAGCCGCCACATATTTCCTGAGTTCCTTGAACTCGGGATCGTCGCGGAGCGGTTCAAACGCGGGATCAACGTCGAATGCGTACCACCAGCGCCTTCGCCAGCCCAGGTCGACCAGGTTACGCAATTCGGCCTTCGCGCTGTATTGATCACCCAGGATCATATACGCACGTGCCCTCGCGAGACCCGCGCCAGCCACCCTGACATCGTAGTTACTCGAGAAAGCAAGAATTTGTTCTGCAAGCGCACGTGCGTCACTTTCTCTCTTGGTCTTCATGAGGAGCCCGGCAACAAGCGAAGCGCCCTCGATCTGAGGTTTGCTGCTCACGAGGGAATTGCCATTCGATAAACCAGGATAAGTTGCTTCGTATCGCTCCAGGGCTTTCTCATATGCACCGTTACGACTATCGACATCGCTGAGTATCTGGAGCGCCTCGGGCATGGTCCAGGGATGGCCTATCTCATACACAATCATTGCCGACTCGTATGCTGCCTCGAAGTCGGCCGCCTTCATAGCCATAAACGCGCTGACCTCGGCAGCGGCACTCTTGCTCCTGTTGGGCGAACTCGCTGACAGTTTCTCCAGCCAGCGCATGCTTTCC
This sequence comes from Gammaproteobacteria bacterium, assembly GCA_050116375.1. GTDB lineage: Bacteria > Pseudomonadota > Gammaproteobacteria > Steroidobacterales > XN24 > JAHEFR01. Next base: position 3,004 of record JASFOT010000266.1, read on the forward strand.
TCGGCATCGCCGAGGTCCAGGTATACGGAAGCCACGACAGCTGCGGCAGTACTCTCCTTGTCGATTGACATCGCCTGTTTGGCCAGTTCGATCGCATACGAAAAGTCGCCATAGAAAAGAGCCATGTAATCGGCGGCGATCGCGTAACTCACGCTTCTATCCGGAAACCTCTCGAGTTGCTCGTCCAGGAGTGCTTTCGCCTCGTCCGATCGCCCCAAATTCAGCATCGCCGCGGCAAAATTTGTCCGGACTGCAGGGTGCAGGGGATCCAGTCTTAGGACCGCTTCAAAATGCCCAACGCCCTCGTCGCTTCTACCGGTGTCCGACAAGAAATTTCCGAACCACATGTGAGCATCCGCGTAGTTGCCATTCAGTTTCAGGGAACGCAGAAATGCCTCCTCCGCTCCCTCGTAATCGCCCTGTTCATCAAGAGCCCCGGCCAGGCTCGCCCAGGCCTCCGCCGATTCCGGATCCAGCCTTATAGATCGCCGTGCCGCACTCTCGGCACGCGTCAGCGCGTCGGTCCCCGCGGTCCCGCTGTGGAAGGCTTGAAAACGGAATGCGTCTGCGAGGCCTGCCCAGGCGGCAGCGAAACCCGGATCGATATCGACCGCCTGTTGAAAGAGTTCCAAGGAACGGTTCACCGTGTCCTGTTTTCGTTGCCTGAGGAACTGCCGGCCCAGAAGGTACTTGTCATACGCTTCCAGATTGCCGGTGCCGACCTGCGCAATGTATTCGTGCTCACCGGCGGGCAATACCGTTTGCAGGGAATCGGCAACGGAATAGGCAATATCGCTCTGGATTGCGAACAGGTTCTCCGCAGTCAGCTCACGGTCGTAGGGATCGGGTGCCCAGACGTGGGTGTCACTCGCCGCCTCGATGACCTGAACCGTCAGTCGGATCCGATCCGCCGATCGCTGGACTGAACCCTCGATAACGTGTGTAGCGCCCAGTTGGCGGCCAATCTCCGGGATCGACAGGTTCGAGTCCCGGATCGCTTCAACCGAGGTGCGCGATATCACATCCCACTCGCTGACACGGGATAATCTGACCAGCAATTCATC
>JASFOT010000267.1:0-4056 GCA_050116375.1 Gammaproteobacteria bacterium
CATGGGCAGATCGGTCGGTCGGCGCAAAGTCCTGGAGCGGATTAGCGAACCGAATACCGAAATGACGACAAGCACGGCCGGCACTGCTGCTGCAGACACGGGTTGGCGGTGACGCCGCAGATTTCCCGCACGATCAGGGAGACCTGTGCCAACCAAATCGACAGCGGCATGCACGCGCTGACGGCATCTGTTCGCGACCGGCCGACCGCACGGAATGGCCGGTAGCGCCCGGGCTCTATCACTAGCAACAGCCTCGCCTTCGGCAGCTGACCGGAGTTTTCGACGAATCCGGGTCGCTCGGCGTTAGCAGGCGCAACGGAATTTAGATCTGTTAAGCGTTAGGCCAAAGGGCGAGTCAGGCGATTCTGGTTCCAAATATTTTTCCAACGCTTCCTGACGAGCACTCAGCGGAACCGGCCCTGCCAATCCATTCTTGGCTTCCATGCCTACCTGTGATTTTCCCTTGTGCAGCTTCAGTCGGCCTGAGAAGAATACTTTCTTGTCAGACTCGATGATCTCCTTTGCATTCCGCGTTGATTCTGATGTTTTTCATTGACTGTTTGACCTGGCCAGAAGCGGCGAATAAGCCATCGCCTAAGCGGCTCAGACGAGATCAGTCCCAAACGCCCGGGTACGTTTGCTTCGGGTTGGAAACAGGCCAAATGCGCCAGGCGGCTCGACAGGCTTCTTTCAGAAGTGGGGCGCCGTGGCGCCACCCGGTGCAATCTGGCGTCAGTCTTCCTTGAGCGTCGCCATATCGATCACGAATCGGTAGCGCACATCGCCCCGCTTCATGCGTTCGTAGGCCTCTCCGATGTTGCGGATGTCCAGCATCTCGATATCGCAGCTGATATCGTGCTGGGCGCAGAAGTCGAGCACCTCCTGCGTTTCCGGCATACCACCAATCGCGGAGCCCAGGATCGAGCGGCGACCGAGGATCATTGGAAAAGCCTCGACAGGCGGCGACAGCGGCGTCAGCTGACCGACAAGCAGATACACTCCGTCCACTCCGAGGCAGGCCATGTAGGGGTTGAGATCATGCTCGACCGGCACGGTATCAAGCAGGTATTGCAGGGAACCGGCCGCCGCTTCCATCTGCTCCTCATCACTGCTGATAACGACATGATCGGCGCCGTTGCGCTTGCCCTCGTCGACTTTGGCAGCCGTGCGAGTGAACAGCGTGACTTCTGCACCCATGGCCTTCGCGAACTTGATCCCCATATGCCCCAGACCGCCCATGCCGACCACTCCGACCCTGTCGCCCGGTTTGACGCCCACGTGCCGCAGCGGCGAGTAAGTCGTGATACCTGCGCACAGGATCGGCGCCGCAGCAGCCGGGTCAAGGCCGTCGGGCAGCTGCGCCACGAAACGCTCGCTCACCAGGAGACGCTCGGAGTAACCGCCGTAAGTGACTCTGCCATCGTGACGATCGATCCCGTTGTAGGTAAACACCGGCCCTTCGACGCAATATTGCTCCAGCCCCTTCGTGCAGCTTGGGCACTCTCGGCATGAATCGACGAGACAGCCGACGCCGACCAGGTCACCGGCTTTGAAACGTCTGACTTCGGGGCCCACCGCAGTCACGCGGCCGATAATTTCATGACCGGGCACGACCGGGTAAACGGTCATGTCCCAGTCGTTCTCGACGAAATGGATGTCTGTATGACAGACACCGCAAAAGAGAACTTCGATGGAAACGTCATCGGGTCGCGGATCCCGTGACTCGTATTGCCACGGAGCGGGGGTGGAACCGGGCGACTGGGCAGCATAGGCCCGGGTGGCGTCAAGGCCGGATTTGGATGTCATGATCGGGTCTCGCGAGAAAGCTGATTAGCCTGAAAAGCTGCGGCCATCTTCGAGCCTTGTCGGGAATCTGTCAAACGGGTGGCCCGTCCATCCCCCGGGGTATCTTTCGCTTTTTGCCTGGCCCCCGAGTTTGCGATTTCTGATCGGCGGTTCCGCGCCGCGAGCGCCCCCCCTTAGAGACTCGAAATGATACGGTCCGGAGCGAGGCCTAACAGCTGTTTCCGGCCAGAAGCATCGGCAACCCGACCGGCTGGTCGAGGCCCGGATTCCGCCAGCATGGCTCATCTGGCCGGAAGCACAACAACCACTATCCAAACGGTAGTCGATATCTCACTGCGCATTGTCAGCATCTGCGTCGTCGACGATCAGAGCGATATTCGGGCGGCCCGCTCGACCATATCCGACGCCTGGAGTATTTTTCCTGCCAGCCTTGGGGGGTAATCGGGACGCGCGGCCAGGAAAGCACTGACGATTTCCACCACCTCGGGCGAATTGTGCCCCCCCAGCGTCGCGGCCAACCAGCCTGCCGGGAAAAAGATGTCTCCCGTTTTCTGAATCTCCTCCAGCATTTCCAATGCAGGCAGCACCAACGGGATCGCGGCAGGTGCACGCAGGGGATGATGGATATTCGCGAGACCCTGGAGGACCCACGGCTCCCGATGGCGACTCGCCGGATCCCTCAGGGATTCGAAGAACGCTCGTCTTATCCCAGGGTCCGCGTCCAGCGAGTCCCGCAAATAATCAAACTCGGCCAGACGATCCGGATTACGAATTTTTGATGCCTGGGCGTCGAGAATCTGCCGCCAGCCCGGCGCTTCATGGAGAGCCAGCACGCGAGCCATTGCGATCCTGTCCCGCTGGGACAGGCTCAGGCCAGGCACGTCTTCTTCTCCCGACCAGATGCGTCCGATCCGGGCCACCGCCTCCCGGCTGGACGCCAACTCGATGTATGTTGTAAAGAATTCCGCTCTTCTCGTCCGCGTCTCACTGGCCTCCACGGCTGACCAGACGGCATCTTCCAGCACCCCCGACCAGCGTCTCCTCTGACTTTCGGTGAGAAAACGCCAATACGTCTGCGTCACGTCCGTGAGAATCCGGGAAACAAGCTGCTCGGCCGGCTCGGTCTCTATGGACAGAACCGCGGCCGACAGGAGCGTCTCGGGCGGTAAACGGTCCTCGAGCATGGCGTCCCAGAGGGTCAGCCAGGCAACTCCCCGGAGCAGCGGATCTTCCAGCTGCGCATGGCGCTCCACGAGGAATGACAGTGAGGCGGGATCCGGTTCAAACAGGCCGTACTCCACGCCTCCCGAGTTCGGGATCACGAAGACGGTTTTCGCATCGCGGGCCGCCGCCGGTATCGGAACTTCGACGCTTGCTCCCCGGAGCTCGACCTGGGCGCGATGGAGCAATCGGGGAGCATCGCTCTCGCTATCCGAGAGAAATGCCACCTCCAGGCGTTGCGGCCATACCCTGTCGCGTGACCATGGATCGGTTTGCTGCAAAACAATGCCTGGCTGCCCATCGCCCTCCCGCTGGAGACTGATCGTGGGCCGACCCGGCTGCTCCACCCAGACATCGCTCCACACGCGAAGGTCGGATGGCTCGAACTCGTCCAGGATATGGACCAGGTCATTCCAGTCAGCGTTGGAGTAGGCATAGCGAGACAGGTATTCCCTCATTCCCTTTCGAAAATCTTCTTCGCCGACCCGCTGTTCGAGGTGCTTCATGACGATGGGGGCTTTCCGGTAGATGATCGCGCCATAAAGGGTTCCCGCCTGATTCAGGTTCTCGAGCGCCTGGCGAATGGGGTTGGCCCCGCGAGTACGATCTACCGCGTAGGCGGCCGGGTGATGAGCCAGCAGAAACCTCAGATCATGGTCCACCGCGGGGAAAGCCGGGTGAACGATCTTGGCCGCCATAAAGTTGGCAAACACTTCCTTGGTCCAGACATCATCGAACCAGGCCATGGTGACCAGGTCGCCAAACCACATGTGCGCAGTCTCATGAGCGATCAGTGACGCTCTGCCGAGATACTGTGCCTCGGTCGCGTTCTCTTCCAGTAACAAGGAGGACGCCCGGTAAGTGATCGCTCCCGGATGTTCCATTCCTCCATACTGGAAAGACGGGATCAACACGAAACCGAAGCTGCTGAACGGATATTCAAGGCCGGTGTAATCCTCGAGCCACTGCAGCGATGTGGCATGAAGCCCGAATATGGCGTCGAGATTTCGCTCCAGCTTCTCCCGGTCT
>JASFOT010000268.1:0-4036 GCA_050116375.1 Gammaproteobacteria bacterium
GCCGGGCAAAAAGCCGATGTCCTCGCCGAGCGGGACCGTGACGCGCGTCATGATGATTTCCCGGTAGCGATTCTTCTCCAGGGTCTGTGCCAGACCGGCTGCCAGGGTCAGAAGGGTCTTGCCCGTACCCGCAGGTCCGAGAATGCTGATGAAGTCGATGGCCGGATCCATCAGCAGGTTGAGCGCGAAGTTCTGTTCCCTGTTTCGTGCCGTGATGCCCCACACGGAATTTCGCTCCCCACGGTACTGGTGAACCAATTCCATAACAGCCGTGTCGCCGTCGACCTTCCGGACCACCGCCTCGAAATCGTCGGTGTGCTCGTTGAAAATGAACTGGTTGGGCACCCAGCCAGCGGCCTCGGGTCCTTTCACCCTGTAAAAGGTCCGTCCCTGCTCCTGCCAGGAGTCCATCTCCTGGCTGTGGGCTTCCCAAAAGTCGGGAGGGAGAGGCGAGCTTCCACTGAACAGCAGATCCAGATCGTCGAGCGTCTTGTCGTTGAAATAGTCCTCCGCATGGACGCCGATGATCGTGGCCTTGATCCGGAGGTTGATGTCCTTTGATACGAGAGTGACCTGCGCCTCCGGATGCTGTTCCTGCAGGGACAGGCAGTACTCCAGAATGGTGTTGTCCGCCCGGTGCCCCGGAAGGGTGTCGGGCAGGAGCGGCTGGGACAGACGCGTCTGGAAAAAAAGGCGTCCCGGTCTGGAATTGGAGCTGCCGTTCAGGTGATGTTCGCCGGGCAGTTCGATACCGCTGTCGATACGGTGCTTGTCGGCCCCCTGAACCAGCTCGTCGACAAAACGGCTGACCTGTCGCACGTTACGGGCGGACTCGGACATGCCCTTCTTGCCGGCATCCAGCTCCTCGAGCACGACCATCGGCAGAAAGATATCGTGTTCGTCGAACCTGAAAATGGCGGTGGGATCGTGCATCAACACGTTGGTGTCGAGCACGAAGATTCGTCTTCGTGGCTCCTGGCTCACGGTATCAGGTGACCCTCATTTCGAAAATTGAACGGGGAATTGGCGAGTTCCAGCCTACAGTTCACGAACCGCCTCGAGCACTTCTTCCACATGACCCTTGACCCGGACTTTCCGCCATTCTTTTGCCAGAATACCCTTCGGGTCGATCAGGAAAGTGCTTCGCTCGATGCCGAATACCCTGCGGCCGTACATGACTTTTTCCTTGAGCACGCCGAAAAGTTCACAGGCCTCCTCCTCGGCATCGGATAACAGCTCAAAGGGAAAGCTGAATTTGGCCTTGAAATTCTCGTGTGACCGGAGGCTGTCCCTGGAGATTCCGAAGACCTTCGCGCCGGCCCCCGCGAATTCGGGGTACAGATCGCGAAAATCCTGTCCCTCGCTGGTACAGCCGGGCGTGTTGTCCTTGGGATAAAAGTAAAGGACGACGATTTTTCCCTTCATCTTCGACACTCGGAACTTCGTGTCTCCCGTCGCGGGAAGTTCGAAATCCGGGACTTTCTTTCCTACCTCTACCTTGCTCATATCTGCTCCGTCGAATTGTCTGATCTCGTCAGGTCTTCACCGGTTCCATGATGGCGTCGAGATTGAGTTGATCGCAGAAATCCATGAACTCGTCCCGCAATGCCGCGATCTGGAGTTCACCCGGCACGTTGATCGTCATCTGGACGGAGAACATCGGGGCTCCCGTATGCGCCGCCGCGTAACTGCGGGTATTCAGTTCGGCGATATCGATCTCCCGGGCCGAAAAAAAGGTGGCCAGGTTGAACACGATTCCGGGCTGATCCAGACAGACTACGTCCACCGCGTAGGGCAGCATGTTTTCCCTGCGGGTCCGGCTTTCCGTCCGCTTCAGCGTCACGGTGAGGTCAGAGGATTCGCCGACCTTCTTCAGTTCGGATTCGAGACGGGCCAGGGTGTGCCAGTTGCCGGAAACCAGCAGCAGCATTGCGAACTCGGACCCAAGAGCCGACATCCGGCTCTCCACGATATTCCCGCCGCACTCGAGTACCGCGCGTGTCAGGTCATGCACGACGCCCGGCCGGTCGCTGCCGACGGCCGTAATTACAGTAAGCTGCTGCATGCCTGAGGTCTCGATGGGCGATCGCCCGTCAGACAGATTCCCATCCCCGCAGTGTACAGCCAACAGAGCCCGAGGGAAACGGCGTCGTCGCCTTGCCACGGTGCGTCCCCGAAAGTACCATCCCGGGCCATTCTCGGGGGAATCCGGACAATGTTCAGAGGCAGCATCGTGGCCCTCGTCACGCCCATGAAAGCCGACGGGGAACTGGATCATGGAGCACTGGAACGGCTCCTGGAATTCCACCTCGCGTCGGGAACCCGCGGCGTGGTGATCGCCGGGACCACGGGAGAAGCGCCGACCCTGGATCCGGACGAGCTGGAGGATCTTGTGGCCTGCGCAGTGGCCGTCTGCGGCGACAAAATTCCCGTCATCGGCGGGAGCGGGACGAACTGCACCCGGAAAACGACGGAGCTTACGCGGCGCGTAGCCCGCGGCGGCGCAGACGCGGCGCTGGTGGTGACGCCCTATTACAACAAGCCGCCTCAGCGGGGGATGGCCGCCCACTATCGGGCGGTAGCCGATGACGGACAATTGCCGATTATTCTTTATAACGTGCCGGGCCGCACAGGATGCGACCTGCTGCCGGAGACCGTGGCCGAGCTCGCTGGGCATCAAGGGATCGTGGGATTGAAAGAGGCGACGCCGGACCTCGAAAGGCTGGAAGATCTGCGAAAAGCGTGTCCCGAGGAATTCTGTCTCCTGAGCGGTGACGACGCTACCGCGCTGGGTTTCATGCTCGGGGGCGGCGACGGCGTCATTTCCGTCACCGCCAACGTGGCGCCACGGCTCATGAGGGGCATGTGCGAGGCCGCCCTGGGCGGGGAGGCGAGGAAGGCCCGTCTTCTCAACGATCGAATGGCCGGTCTTCACGCCGCGCTCTTCTGCGAGCCGAACCCTATTCCCGTCAAATGGGGCGTGTGGCGGCTCGGTCTCATCGAGCCCGGCATCCGGCTTCCCCTGGCCTGGCTTGCCCCCGAACACGAGGGCAGGGTGCTGGATGCGATGGCGGCGGCGGGGCTGGATGTATCGCCGACGGGGGTGGTGTGAAGAGGTTTGCCGCTCTTGTCGCCCTGTCCGTGGCCTGGCTGGGGTTGCTCTCGGGCTGCAGCCGCTTTCGCAGTCCGGAGGCGCCTGACTGCGACCCCCATGCCGAATATCAGGAGATCGAGGCCGGAAAACCGCTGCGGGTGCCTTCGGGGCTCGAGATGCCGGAACAGAGCAGCTCGACCCCCATGCCGGCCGGCCCACGGGCGGCCGTAGTCTCCCGTCCCGACGGGCGGTGCCTGGAAAGTCCTCCGAGCTTCTTTGCCGAGCCGGGAGAGACCGACGAGCCGGGCCTGCCGGTGGCTCAGACCATAGGCGTCGAGAGCAGCGCATCCGGGGGAGGGGCGCCGCCGGTGCTGATCAGCGGCGCATCGGTACTGACCAACGACGTGGCTGCTTTTCTCGATAACTGGGCGAAGGTATGGACGGCGCGTAACGCCGAGGAGTACTTCCAGTTCTACAGTACGGATTTCGCCCCCGCGGGATACGACGGTCACGCCCAGTGGCAGGACACTCAGCGCCAGCGCTTTCAGGTTCAGGCGCAGACAGAAATCGTCCTGGACAGCCTCAAGGTCGAGACCGAGGCAGACGGCACCGTGAGGACAGAATTTATCCAGCGGTTCGGAGCGGCGCCCAACTACCGGTCTGTACTCAAGCAGATGGCGCTCAGCAAGGGTGGTCCCCGCGGCTGGCTGATCGAGAGCGAACGGATCCTGGATGTGCTTTGAGCAATTGCAACCGCCGGGTGGCTTCGGTAAAGTCGCCGCCCCTGAAACCCGCGCGGCGAACGATAATGCACGTGACCTGGTGAGACAGGTGACAGAACCGCGGACGGGGTAATCAGACGATTTCCGGAGAGGTGGCCGAGCGGTCGAAGGCGCTTGCTTGGAAAGCAAGTTTACGGTAACCCCGTAACGCGGGTTCGAA
>JASFOT010000269.1:0-4014 GCA_050116375.1 Gammaproteobacteria bacterium
CGTCGTATTGTCGGAGCCAGCGGTCATTCTGGGCCTCCGCCAGCAGAATCCCATCCGTCATCACTTTGACCCGACAGTCCGGACCGGTCCGGTCGTTGAAGCGAATCTTGAACCCCACCCTGCCGCTCAGAGGCTCTCCCAGTTCCCGGGCCAGGCGTGCGGCGATGGACCGGGCCGCCAGCCGTCTGGGCTGTGTGTGTCCGATCATTCCCCGCGTGCCAAATCCCCTCTGCAGACAGATTTTCGGCAGCTGGGTGGACTTCCCTGAACCGGTTTCACCGCATACGACGACCACGGGATTGCCAGTGATGGCCTCCCCAATCTCTTCAGCCCGCTCACTAATGGGCAGTGTTTCAGGCAGGCTGACCGCTGACGGCGCATTACGGCGTTCATCCACCCAGGCTACCGAGGCCTCGATGTCTCTCGCCAGTCGGTCCAGTGCCTGCCGGGCCCGCGAACCGGAGAGCCGTCGGGCTTTACTGAGGCGACGCGTCAGGCGTGGTTCGTCGGTGAGACGGGCCTCGCTGATTCGGTGAACAAGCGCCTTGATCGCCTGGGGTTCCCTGGACGACATGGTTTTCCGGAACGGGACGACGGCTCAGGCGCCGTCCTCCTCCGTCTTGACCGCTTCCCAGGCCTTTTCGAGTTTCTCGATACCCACGTCCTCTGGCGATCGTCCCTCTTCTGCGATCCGGGACTCGAGGCGGCGGAACCGGTTCTCGAATTTGGCGTTGGCGGATCTCAGCACGCCCTCCGCGTCGACACCTTCGTGACGACAGAGGTTGACGACGGTAAACAGCAGGTCGCCGATCTCCTCGGCAATGTTTCCATCACCCTTTCGAGCGCGCGCCAGTTCGTCGATCTCCTCATGGAGCTTTTCGACGACATCTTCGGAGTGCTCCCAGTCGAAGCCCGCCCGGGCAGCGCGACCGCCGAGCTTCTGCGCCCTCGCAAGGGCCGGCATGCCCCTCGGAATGCCATCCAGTATGCTGCTTCGCCGAACGCCTCTGTCTGCACGCTCCGCGGCCTTGTGAGCCTCCCATGCCCGGCTCTGCTGCGCCGCATCGGCCACCTCCGCGCCGCCGAAAACGTGGGGGTGACGCCGAACCATCTTTTCGCAGATGGCCGATACCACGCACTCAAAGTCGAAAGCATCTTTTTCCCGGGCCATCTGCGCGTGATACACGACCTGGAAAAGAAGATCTCCCAGCTCATCGCGAAGATCGTCCATATCGTCGCGGGCAATGGCGTCGGCAACCTCGAACGCCTCCTCAACGGTGTAGGGGGCGATAGTCTGGAAGTCCTGTTCCACGTCCCAGGGGCAGCCGGTTTGCGGGTCTCTCAGCCGGGCCATAATGTCCAGCAAACGATCGATCTCACTCATCGGGCATTTCTCCGGTGAGAGCCATTCTGAGACTGACAAGCATGCCCGCCGTCGCTCCCCATATGTTGTAGTGTCGATACGGGATCTCGAAATAAACGATCTTGACACCAAACAGCCGTTTTTTCCGGCTGCGGACCTTTTCGGGATCGAGCACATGGCGGAGTGGCACCTCGAAGGCCTCGGCCACCTCCGTCTCATCCAGCCGAAGTTCGAAGTCGGGACGCACGATACCGACCACCGGCGTGACGCAGTAGCCGGTGATGGTGACGTAGTTATCCAGAAATCCGACGACTTCCACGTGGCTGCGCGGCAAGCCGATCTCTTCCTCCGTCTCCCGGAGCGCAGCATCCTCGGCTCCGGCGTCCGATGCCTCCAGGCGACCCCCGGGAAAACTGATCTGTCCCGGATGATGGGCCAGGTGGTCCGCCCTTCGCGTCAGAAGAAGAGACGGTCCTTCGGGTCGCGCCAGCACCGGCACCAGCACGGCCGCCGGGACCAGCCGCCCCATCCGGGCCAGGCGCAGAAGTCTCGGAAGGTCTCCGGGCACCCCCGGCATCTGCACCCGCTCCGGGTCCGGGGGCCGAGTGTGGGAAAGTCTCTCCCGGATCAGGGATTCCAGGTTACCGCTGAGAACTTCGGGCACGGTTTACTTGTTGATGCCCCCGCGGGTCAGGGCGGTGGGATCGAGCAACCTGGCCAGCTCCTCGTCCGACAGATCCGTAGTTTCCCTGGCCACATCCCTGATCGGCCGTCCTTCGGCATAGGCTTTCTTGGCGGTAGCCGCGCCTTTTTCGTAGCCGATGACGGGATTCAGGGCGGTCACCAGAATCGGATTGCGCTCCAGCGCCTGCTGCAGCCGATCCTCGTTTATCCGGAAACCCGCGATGGCCTTGTCAGCCAGCAGACGGGACACCGCGGCCAGAATCGCGATGCTCTGGAGCAGGTTGTTGGCAATCATCGGCAGCATGACATTGAGCTGGAAGTTGCCGGACTGGCCCCCGATGGTGATGGCTGCGTCGTTACCGATGACCTGGGCCGCCGCCATCGCGGCGGATTCGGGAATCACGGGATTGACCTTGCCGGGCATGATGCTGCTACCCGGCTGCAGTGCCGGCAACGCGATCTCTGCAAGACCGGCGAGGGGGCCGCTGTTCATCCAGCGCAGGTCGTTGGCAATCTTCATGATGCTCACGGCCACCGTTTTCAGCTGCCCCGAAAGCTCTACCGCCGCATCCTGTGAGCTCAGGCTCTCGAAGTAATCGCTGTTTGGCGAAAAATCGACGCCTGTCTTTTCTGAAAGCGCCTCGGCCACCCGAATTCCGAATTCCGGATGGGCGTTAATGCCGGTGCCCACGGCCGTACCGCCCTGAGCCAGATTTGTCATCCGCGTCAAAGCGCTCTTCAGCCGGTCGATTCCGCTGCGGATCTGCGACATCCAGCCGCCCAGCTCCTGGCCGAATGTCACCGGCATCGCGTCCATAAGGTGTGTCCGTCCGGTCTTGACCACATCGCCACACTCGTTGATCTTTATCTGGATAACGCCTGCAAGATGCTCGAGCGCGGGGATCAGATCCTCCACGACACCCAGGGCGGCGCTCACGTGAATCGCAGTGGGTATTACGTCGTTGCTGCTTTGTCCCATGTTCACGTGGTCGTTCGGGTGGACAGCCTGTCCGAGATCCTCCGAGGCCACGTGAGCAATCACCTCGTTGGCGTTCATGTTGGTGCTGGTTCCGGACCCTGTCTGAAAGACATCGATCGGGAAGTGTTCGTCATACCGGCCCTCCGCCACGGCATCAGCAGCCTTGCGGACCGCCGTCGCGATATCCCCGTCGAGCAGCCCCATATCCTGGTTAGCTCGGGCAGCGGCCCACTTCACCAGGCCCACGGCGCGTATAAAGCCGCGCGGCATCCGCATGCCGCTGACCGGAAAGTTATCCACCGCTCTCTGGGTCTGGGCTCCCCAGAGGGCATCTGCCGGAACCCTCAATTCTCCCATGCTGTCGCGTTCTGTTCGGAATGCTTTATCACTCATGCCACGTTCTCCATTCCGTCCGGCCGCGGGCAGCCCGCCCTTGCCGAATCCCGTCAGTTTCAAGAGGCATCGCGGGATGCGAAAACGGCGTACCGGCGCCCTGTCGCAGCCCTGTTTAGAGACATCTGATGTATGATCCTCCATCCTATCACCAACGGATCCCTGCCGGTATGAAGCTCACTACCCTGACCGCGCTTTCTCCTGCCGACGGCCGCTACGCCGCGCGCTGCGACGAGCTGCGGAGGATCTTCAGCGAGTACGGGCTGATCCGCTTCCGGGTCCGGGTCGAGGTCGAGTGGCTTTTCGCGCTGGCGGCAGAACCGGCCATCGGGGAGCTGGGCGCCATCGAGGATGCGCCGGCATCCTGTCTGCGCCGACTGTCGGCGGAATTCAGCGAGGCTGACGCGTCTCGCGTAAAGGAAATCGAGGCGGGCACCAACCACGATGTCAAGGCAGTCGAGTATTTCATCAAGGAACAGCTGACCGAAGCCGGGGCGGAGAGCCGGGTAAAGGAGTTCACACACTTTGCCTGCACCTCGGAGGACATCAATAACCTCGCCTACGCGCTCATGCTGGAAGAGGTTCGGAGCGAGGT
>JASFOT010000270.1:0-4004 GCA_050116375.1 Gammaproteobacteria bacterium
CCGGATTCTGACACCGGCGCCAATCGAAATGGGCGAGGGGACGCGGATCCGGTATCGGTTGTCGCTCTGGGGAGTGCCGTTCCACTGGGAAACCCTGATTAGCTGCTGGGAGCCGCCGTTTCGATTCGTGGATGAACAAGTGTCGGGACCCTATCGAAGATGGGTACATCGGCACGAACTGGTTGAGACGGCGCAGGGCACCATGATTTACGATCATGTGGATTACGAACTGCCACTGACCCCGATCGGGGACGTTGCCCATCCGCTTTTACGACGACAGCTTGCGCGGATCTTTCGGTATCGCCACCAGGTTCTGCACGCGCTGTTCGAGAGTGACGACATGCCGAATGCGCCCCTGCTGATCGACGCGGATCCTTCCCTGGTGCCTGCAGCCGTATCGTCGCCGCGAAAAAATCCGGTGAACTCTGCCCGGGTTCGTTCTCCCGGCGAATACTGGGAAGTAAAATTGCTTTACGACGGCGCGTGCCCTTTCTGTATGGCCGAAGTCCGCTTTTTGGAACGGCGTAACCGTAATGGCGCCCTGGCCCTGGAAGATATTTCAGCGCCCGGTTTCGACGCGGAGCGGTATGGTCTCCGGCAGAAAACGGTGGAAGGAAAGATCCATGCGATACTGCCTGACGGTTCCGTCGTGACCGGGATGGAGGTATTCCGTCGAATTTACGCGGCGGTGGGTCTCGGCTGGCTGCTGGCTCCGACCGGCTGGCCCGGACTCCGGCGGGTATTTGACTGGGGCTACCGGTGGTTCGCCAGACATCGCGTCCGCCTGGGAAATCTGTTCGGACGGCCGGCCTGTACGGAAGCGGGCTGTCAGACCCGAACCTAGCCTGCGAGTTGTGCCCGTAGACGCCGGCCGGGCGGCCGGATTGTTCCTTGAAACCTCCCAAGCCACGCGGGCTCATCTGATGACGACCTCCAGAGTATCTGTCACGAGTGCCCGCTTCTCGGTAGGCGATGTCATACGTCACCGGCTGTTCGATTACCGTGGCGTGGTCGTGGATGTGGATGCGGAGTTCTCCCTGACTGACGAGTGGTACGACACCGTGGCCCGCTCGAGACCGCCCAAAGACGAACCCTGGTACCACGTGCTCGTCCATGGAGCGACCCACGTGACCTACGTCGCGGAACGTAATCTGCAGGTCGACACGTCCGGTGCGCCGATACTTCACCCCCTGGTCGACGAGTTCTTCAACGGCAGGGCGAACGGACGTTACGTCAGGGATAGTCGTAGCAACTGACGGGGATTCAGGACTGACGGATCCGGTCCGTCGTGACGCTCCGGGAGGTAGACCGGCGACTCGATCCGCTCGAGGACTGGCTCGGAGGTTTCTCCGGGCACGCTGACTTTATCGTTTTGATTTCGGTCTTCTGCGTGGCCAAGCCGTCCCCGAGGGCGCATAATCGGCGGCCTGATCCAAAACGACAAAAGCAATTCAAAGCCCGGCTGGTATGACAACCCTGAGGAAAATGAGCGAGGAATCCTTCGCCGAGTATGCCAAGTACTCGAGTCCCAACTATGCGCGAGACAAGGTCGAATCCGGCGAGTGGAACGAGGAGACCGCCCTGGAGCGGGCGCGACGACTCTTTGACGAGATGCTGCCCCAGGGGATGGAAACGCCGAACAATTTTTTCTACGAGATCGTGGACGAGTGGGACGACAAGATCATAGGCATGCTCTGGTTCACGGTGCGGGAGCACGCGGGGCAGAAAGCAGCATACGTCGTCGACATTGTCATCGACGAAGAGCATCAGCGTAAGGGTCACGCCTCCCGTGCTTTCAGGGCCCTGGAGGAAAAGGTCCTTTCGCTGGGATTGGCGGGAATCGGCCTCAATGTGTTCGGCAATAATGTAAACGCTCACAGGCTATACGACAGACTCGGTTACGAGCCCGTGAACATTTTCATGTTCAAGCGGCTGGAGGAGACCATCTAGCCCTGAAGGCGGCTTCCCGCCCTTTATCGGGCCTGCACGAGCCGCGGATGTTTCCCGAACTGATAAAACGGTATCCGTCGAATTCGCGTCCGTCAAAATCCGTATACTGTTCGCCCGGTCTGATGCCTTCAGGATGAGCATGATGGGAACGCGATCTCGATCCGTCTCCAGGGAACAGAGCCGTGTCCTATGGACGGCCATATCGCTAATGATTGCGGTATCGGTCATCGTGCTGATTACCACGCTCTGGATTCTGTACCGGGCTAATTTCGACCAGCGCGCCCAGGACCTGAGAGCCATGATTCTCGGTCAGGTCAGCCTGATCGAGGCCGTAGCGCGTTTCGATCAGCGCAATGTGGGACTGCAGTTTCGCGGAGGATCTTCCGAGGCCACCCTCGGCCAGGTACTGGACGGTTTTGGCCAGCTGGGCGGGTTCTCCCAGACAGGCGAATTCGTGGTCGCTCGCAGGACCGGAGAGCAGATTGAGTTTCTGACGGAGTTCCGGTTTTCCGAAGGTGGTGTACGCCGGACAGTGCCGATCAATACCGAAGTCGCTGAACCCATGCGCCGGGCCCTGAGCGACGAGTCCGGATGGATGGTCGGACTGGATTATCGGGGAGAGCAGGTTCTGGCGGCCTACGAGCCCATCGGTGCGCTTGGCGTGGGGCTGGTGGCGAAAGTGGATATGCGGGAGGTGCGGGCACCCTTCGTCCAGGCCGCTGTGGCGGCTCTGGCCATTACCGCTCTCGCAATCCTCATCGGCGGGTTCCTGATGCTGCGTATGGCGCGCCCGGTGCTCCAGCGCATCGAGGAAGTTCAGCAGCGTTTCCGAAAGTTACTGGAATCGGCCCCGGACGCCATGATAGTGATCAACGGGAATGGCGAAATCGTGATGGTCAATCATCAGGCGCAGGTGATGTTCGGCTGCTCCCCCGAAGAACTCGTCGGTAGCCCTGTGGAGCAGCTCATCCCCCAGCGGTTCCGAGCCGACCATCCCGCCAGGGTGCGGTCCTACTTTCTGAATCCGTCCACCCGTCCCATGGGTGCTGGTCTGGAACTCTCCGGGCTTGCGCGGGACGGTCGGGAATTTCCCGTGGAGATCAGTCTGAGTCCTATCGAGACCGAGGAGGGACTGCTGGTTGCCAGTTCGCTGCGGGACGTGACCGAACGCAAGGAGGCGGAAGCCGCGCTCAAGGCTCTTAAGAATGACGCGGAGCGCCAGCGTCGAATCGAGATGGCACTCAACGAGCTTTCAGATGTGCTGCGTGGTCAGCAGGAAATGTCCGGGCTCGCTAACGTCATCGTTCATCAGCTGGCCAATCATCTCGGGCTGCAGCACGCGGCGGTATTCGCCCTACGGGACGATGGAGTTTTCGTGCGGGAAGGGGCATACGGATATCCCAGCAAGGGAGGAATCCGGCGTTTCGAGATTGGTGACGGACTGCTTGGCCAGGCGGCGCTGGACGGCAAGCCCGTCACCCTCAAGGATATTCCTGAATATGCCCAGCTTGAGCTCGGGCTCGGCAAATTTTCCCTGGGATACCTGCTGATCTATCCGCTAATCCACGACGGTGTCGTGGTGGGTGTGCTGGAACTGGGCGGGCTGAACCCCCTGGGGGAGGACCAGAGCAAGTGGCTGGAGAAGGCCCGCGAGGGTCTGGCTATGACTGTCCGGCTGGTGCTGGACCTGGAGGAACGAAACCGCGTTGCCGAAGAGCTGGCCCAGGCGAAGGAGGCGGCCGAGAACGCCAACCAGGCGAAGTCAACTTTCCTGGCCAATATGAGCCACGAGTTGCGTACACCCATGAACGCGATTCTCGGTTACAGCGAAATGCTGATCGAGGAGGCGGAGGATCTGGGGCAGGACGAATTCATCCCGGATCTCAAGAAAATCAACTCCGCCGGAAATCATCTTCTTGCGTTGATCAACGATGTGCTGGATCTGTCCAAAATCGAGGCAGGCCGCATGGAGATTTTTGCCGAAAACATCGTCATCGATGCCCTGATCGACCAGGTGATCCACACGACCGAACCGCTGATGGACAAAAACGGCA
>JASFOT010000271.1:0-3974 GCA_050116375.1 Gammaproteobacteria bacterium
GTCCAGGTGGCGGTCCGCGAGCAGGTTGATCATGAACACGTTATCCGCCCCGGACTCGACGCCGTCCGTAAGGATCCGGAAGGATTGCTCCAACGCCCCCAGATTCCAGGTCGTCAACACGCGCGCCCAGTAGGTGGTCAGGGCATCCGGGGCCACCGACTGGAGCTCCGACAGATAACGGGCAGCAGAAGCGTCGTCGCCGCGGGATACGCTGGATATGGCGAGATTGGAGAGCAGTACCGGGAATAGCGGGTCCACCTCGTAGGCCTGCTGATAGGCTGCCCAGGCCTCCTCGAAACGGTTGGCGCTGCTAAGCTGGCTGCCCAGCCACATCAGGGTCTCCGCATTGCCGGGATTGAGGTCCACCGCCTTCTCCAGAACGGGAATGGACTCCTCTGCCGCCGAGCGCTCCTGCATCAGGAGCAGTCCTTTGGCGGCCCAGCCTTCCGCCAGGTCCGGGTTCAGCAATAACGCCTTGTCCACGGCGTCGCTGGCCAGGGGAAGCACCTCGGTTTCCGCCCGGTACTCGTAGTTGCCAAGCAGACTGTAGGCATTGGCCACGCCGGCCCAGGCCGGCGCGAATTCCGGGTCCACTTCGGTGGCGTGCCGGAACTCCCGGAGCGCCTTGTACAGATTTTCCTCGCTGCGCACCCGCATGACGTGCCTGCCGCGAAGATATGCGGTGTAGGCCTCGGTGTTCTGCGTCCGCGGGGCGGAGGCGATGACGATCTTGTCGTCCTCGCCCAGGAGTGTCTGCTTCAGGGCGCCCACCACTTCGGTGGCGATTTCGTCCTGGATGGCAAAAACGTCGTCCAGTTGCCGGTCGTAGGTGTCGGACCACAGGTGGTAGCCGTCGTCTACCTTCACCAGCTGGGCGGTGACCCGAATCTGGTTCTCCTGCTTGCGGACGCTGCCCTCAAGGATGGTGGATACGCCGAGTTTTTCACCGATGACCCTCAGATCGTCGTTCTTGTTCTTGAAAGCGAACGACGAGGTGCGGCCCGCCACCTTGAAGTCCGGGATCTTCGCCAGCAGGTTGAGGAGCTCTTCCGAGATGCCGTCGGTGAAGTACTCCTGGTCCTTGGCCGGGCTCATGTCGGCAAAGGGGAGCACGGCGATGGAGGTCAGCGTCGGCTGGCCCGTGGCCGCGATCTCCGGTTTTGATGCGTCGGGACCCGAGGCCAGGAAAAACTTGTCCACCAGCAGATAGGCCACGGCGACGGCCAGGACGCCGATGACCAGGTGATTGATTTTCTGTCCCGTTACCGGGGTGATGGACTCCTGGGGATCCACGTCCCGTGTTCGCTTGATCCCCTCCGGCGTGAGTTCGAAGGCCCAGGCGAAGATCAGGGCGACGGGAAATCCAACGCCGAGAATGACGATGACGAAGGTGACGCCCCATTCGGGAATGCCGAGCCGGGGCATGACGATGTCCACGACCTGGATCAGGACCCAGGCCACGACGGTGTACAAAACCGCCACCCGGATGACGTTGCGCCGCTTAAGCTCGGAGAAAAACGAGCTCATGGGGTCAGAAAATTCCTTCCGCGGTCAGCTCTTCCCGGGCTTTCCGATCCGCTGCCCGCATTTCGTCGAAAACGACGGCGACATCCGGGTCGTCGGCGTACTGCAGGAACATTGGATCTCTCAGAAACGCCCCGAATTGGTCACCCATCCGGACCATGTTGCGCAGGTGGCGCACCATCGCCTCCCTGTCTCCGCGGACGGCGGCGGTCCGTGCGGCGAGCCAGTCACCACTCATCTTCGGGTAGAAAGACAGTCTGGGCTCGACGAACTTTTCCACGGCGGCTATGACGGCATCGGATTTGTCGTCCTGCCCTTCCGCCCGATACATCCAGGCGACATTATGAGCCCACCAGATATTCGTCCCGTCCTGGATTCCTGGCGGTTCCGTGAACAACTCGGGGAAGGCTGTCTCAAGGGTCGCCAGGGTTCGATCGTAATTGCCCTCCAGATAGGCCAGATCCGCCTCCAGGGACAGCAGCAGTTTGTCTTCCGGGTAGAGCCGCTGCCCCTGCTCCAGGAGTTTTCGGGCCTCCTCCGTCCTGTCCTGGAAAATCATCGCGTACGCCAGGTGTTCCAGAGCCCTTGTGCTTGTGGGGTTGATGTCACGGGCCTGCCGCGCATAGCGCTCGGCCGCGTCGAGGGCACCGTAGTCCGCGGCTTTGTCGGATAGCGATATCAGGGCGGGAATACTGCCCGGGTCCTTCGTGACTGCCCTGTGATACCAGCGGGTCTCCGCAACGAAATCCGCGTCCCGCCAGGCCAGTCGCGCACGCAGCCGGAAAGGGGCGCCCTGGTTCGGCATCAGCGACTCGAGTTCGTCCGCCAGTCGCTGCGCATCCTCATGCAAGCCCAGGATGTGCGCGGCGTCAGCTATGTTGAACAGGATGATTGGCGACAGGGGGTCCAGGGCATAGGCTTTTTCGAGTATGGCATACCGCTCCTCGTACTGACCCTGAGCGGCGTAGTCGTTGGCCATCCAGGCAAGAGACTGGGCGTCATTGGGATTCAGTGCTACGGCTTTTTCCAGAAGCGGCAGCGTCTGCTCCGGCGAGGCGCCCCGCAGCTCCTCCAGTAATCCCCTGGCGGCCCACGCCTCGCCCAGGTCCGGCTTTAGTGCGAGCGCCTGCTCGATGGACGCAGCGGCCAGCGGTCCGACCTCCTCGATGTTGCGGTAGCCGTAGTTGGCGAGCAGCGAATAGCCGTTGGCCACTCCCACATGGGCTTCGGCAAAGCTCGGATCCAGGCTGACAGCGTGGCGGAACTCGCTGAGCGCCTGGAACATGTCATCGCCGGTGCGCTTCTTGATCAGGTGTTGTCCCCGCAGAAAGCTGGTGTACGCCTCCATGTTCTCCGTCGGCTTTTCACGGGTCAGCGCAGCGGTTTCGACTTTTACTGCGTCCTGATCGTCGTCCGCCAGCAGCTTGGTCTTGATGGCGGTGACGACCTTGCCCGAGATCTCGTCCTGAATGGCGAAAATGCTGTCGAGCCTGCGGTCGTAGGTCTCCGACCAGAGGTGATAGCCGTCGTCGGCCTTGACCAGCTGCGCCGTGACCCGGACCTGGTCGCCGTCCTTGCGCACGCTGCCTTCGAGCACGGTGGCGACGCCCAGCTTTTCGGCGATCACCCGAAGGTCCTGGTTCTGGCCCTTGAAGGCGAAGGACGACGTTCGGCCTGCCACCTTGAAATCCTCGATCTTGGCCAGCAGGTTCAGGAGTTCCTCGGAGATGCCGTCGGCGAAGTACTCCTGCTCCGGATCGGCGCTCATGTTGACGAAGGGCAGTACGGCAATGGAAGTCAGGGAGACGCTTTCCGGCGTTTGCGGAATCCGGGCATCCGCCGACGGATGGGTGTTGTCATCCGTCGAAAGCATGAACTTGTCGATCAGTAGATAAGCGACCGCCAACGTCAGCACGCCGATGATCAGGTGATTGATCTTCTGGCCGGTGACCGGGGTGATGGAGGCGTCCGGATCTACTTCCCGGGTGCGCTTGAGACCCTCGGGAGTGAGCTCGAAGGCCCAGGCCACGATAATCGCAACGGGAAAGCCGATGGCCAGCAGGAACAACACGAAGCTCAGCGTCCACTCCGGGAGCCGGAGGGCCGGGACGGCCACGTCGGAAACCTGCAGGATCAGCCAGGCGACGATGCCGTAAAGCACCGCGACACGGAAGACATTCCGTCGCTTCAGTTCCGCGAAGAACGAGCCCATACGTGCCACTGACCCCCTGGCGACGGCCAATTCCTGCCGCGCCGGCCCCTTTATAGCACCCGGAAGGAGTGTTTACGATGGATGCCGGAAGTTATCGAGACCGACGGATCAGAACCGGGACCGCCGATTCGCGGGAGAGACCCCATCGCAGGACCCGGCTGCTCTCAGTCAGGATCCAGCTGTTGCTCGACCAGATCCACCCGCTTTTCGGCCTGGTTTCTGGCGGATTCCAGCGTGT
>JASFOT010000272.1:0-3956 GCA_050116375.1 Gammaproteobacteria bacterium
GGCGTGAGATGCGCGGCCTGCAGCTGGCTGCTGGAACGCGTACTGGGACGGCTGGAGGGCGTGACCGAGGTCAACGTGAACCCGGCCAGCGCCCGCGCCAGGCTGGTCTGGGACCCTGCCACGATCAACTTAAGCCGTCTGCTGGACGCCACCGCACGGCTCGGCTACCGGCCCCACCCGCTGGCGGGGTCGGCAGTCAGGTCCGCGGCCACCCGGGAACGTCGCCAGGCCATGAAACGGCTGGCCGTCGCCGGTCTCGGCATGATGCAGGTGATGACCTATGCCGTATCCCTCTACGCCGGTGCCTGGCAGGGTATGGACGAAGAGATCCGCGAGTTCCTGCGGCTGGTCAGCCTGGTGGTCGCCACGCCGGTGGTCCTGTACTCGGGGCGGCCTTTTTTCGTCGGCGCCTGGCGAGACATCCGGGCTGGGCGACCGGGCATGGACGTGCCCGTCGGCCTGGCCATCGGCGGCGCCTACCTCGCCAGCATCTACAACAGTTTTCGCGGCAGCGGAGAGGTCTACTTCGATTCGGTCACCATGTTCGTGTTTTTCCTGTCGCTGGGCAGGTTTGCCGAGATGGCGGCGCGTCACAGGGCCGGCGAAATATCGGAGGCTCTGGCCAGGCTTGCGCCCACCACCGCCCTGCGATTCGAGGGTGGCGGTCCGGAACCTGTTCCCGTGGGCGTGTCTGAACTGGACGTGGGCGACCGGCTTCTGGTCCGGTCCGGAGACACCTTCCCGGTGGACGGTGAACTGATCCGGGGCCGAACCCACGTGGACGAATCCATGCTGACGGGGGAATCGAGGCCGGTGCCGAGGCGTCCGGGTGACCGGGTGATCGGGGGCAGCGTCAACCGGGGCGATCCCGTCCAGATCGAGGTTCAGCGTCTCGGCGGCGACACCGTGCTTTCTCACGTGTCCCGCCTGCTGGACAGGGCCCAGTCACAGCGTCCCAACCTTGCGAGAAGCGCCGATCTCGTCGCCCGATGGTTCGTTATCGGGGTCCTGGTGATCGCTGCCGCGGTGGCAGCTCTCTGGCACGCCGTGGATCCGGCTGCCGCCTTCGAGGTGACCTTGTCCGTCCTGGTCGTTACCTGTCCCTGTGCCCTCTCCCTGGCGACGCCGACCGCCCTCACGGCCGCTACCTCGTTCCTCGCCCGGTCCGGATTGCTGGTCACGCGGGGGGATGCGCTGGAACCGCTGGCCCGCGGCGATTACCTTGTCCTTGACAAGACAGGGACGCTGACGGAGGGCCGCGTAACCCTGGCCCGGGCGCTCCCCAGGGGACGCCTTTCGGCGCAGGAGTGCCTTCGTATCGCGGCTGCGCTCGAGCGGACGTCGGAGCACCCGCTCGCCGGCGCGCTACGGCAACCCGACGCCCCAGAGGCCCAGGACGTGACCGTGTTCCCCGGCGAGGGTGTGGAGGGCACTGTGAACGGGCGACGGTTCCGTGTCGGGGCGCCGGGTTTCGTTGCCGCCCTGTCGGGCAGCGACCCGCAGGCCGCGGACGCCTCCGAGTCTTCCGCTTTCCTCGGAGACGTATCGGGGTTTCTGGCGGCTTTCGCTTTCGACGATCCCGTGAGACCTGATGCGGCGGAGACGGTCTCCGCGCTGCGCTCCGCCGGCCTGACAGCGGAGATCGCCAGCGGCGACAGCGAGGTCCGGGTCAAGAGCCTTGGTCAGAGTCTTGGACTCGATCGGCTGAACTGGCGGCAGTCCCCCGAGGACAAGCTGAATCGGATTCGGGAACTGCAATCCCGGGGCCACCGCGTGATCATGGTCGGCGACGGGGTGAATGACGCGCCCGTGCTGGCCGGCGCCGATGTCTCCGTGGCCATGGGTGCCGGCGCTCCCCTGGCCCAGACCACGGCCGACATGATCCTTCTCGGTGATTCTCTCTCACCGCTGGCCGCAGGCATCCTGGCGGCCCGGCGAACGCTTCGCGTGATCCGGCAGAACATGGCCTGGGCCGTCATGTATAACCTGACCGCCCTTCCCCTGGCGGCAGCGGGACTGATAGCCCCGTGGATGGCCGCCATCGGTATGTCAGCCAGCTCCCTGCTGGTGGTGCTCAACTCGGCCCGCCTGTCCCGTCGCCAGTCGCGGACCGGGACAAAACCGGACTCCGGGTCCGTCTCCCCGGACACATCCCTGGCAACTCCGGGCCGCCAGCAATGAGCATCATTTACGTCCTGATCCCCCTGGGCCTGATCCTTCTGGGACTGGCAATCTGGGCGTTTTTCTGGGCGGCCGGCAGCGGACAGTTCGACGATCTCGAAACACCGGCCTGGCGGATTCTGCTGGATGATGACCGTCGGCCTCCGGACACGAATCGTGAGCCGACTGACGGCGACGAAATACCGGAAAAAGACGATGAACGCTGAATTGACCCTGCTGGCGGCCCTGGCGGCCGGACTGGTGGGCAGCACCCACTGTCTCGGGATGTGCGGCGGGATTGCCGGTGCGCTGGGCGTGAGCGCCCGCAGCGCCGCCGATTCCGGAAGGGGCGCATTCCTGTACACGGTGCTGTTCAACCTGGGCCGAGTCTCAAGCTATGCACTGATCGGCGCCATCGCCGGAACGCTGGGATCCGGACTCATTTCGGCCGCCGATCTTCCCGCCCTGTCGGCAGCGGCTCGGGGCCTGACGGGCCTGCTGATGGTGCTGATCGGCCTGCAGATTGCCTTCGGATGGTCGCTTTTGCGGTTCATCGAGGAAAGCGGCGCTCGCTTCTGGACTCGCCTGGCGCCCCTGGCACATCGCATCCTGCCCGTCAGGACGCCTGTACACGCCATCATGCTCGGCATGCTCTGGGGCTGGCTGCCCTGTGGCCTGGTCTACAGCATCCTTCTGATGGCGCTTCTCGCAGCAGACCCGGGTCAGTCAGCGTTGCTGATGGCGGTTTTCGGGCTTGGTACACTGCCTGCCATGACCTTGACGGGCCTGGCAGGCACGCGTCTGAAGCTTTCCATGAGCCGGCCCAACGTCAGGCTGGCGGCCGGTCTGATCCTCGTTCTGCTCGGGCTATGGACAGGCCTGGGACCGCTGCAGCATCTGGCTGGCGGCGAACACAGACACCACCACGCGTCGGCGCCATGGGACGGCTGCGCCATCGCTGCCCAGGGAGCCTCAATGACATGCCCGCACAAATCCGAGTTTCCGGAAGCCACATGCCTCGTGGACAGAATCCGCTTCTCCGTGCCGCCAATGGGACCGCATCCGGACGACGCTCGCCGATCGGCCTGATAACGGCTCTGGCCCTATTGATGGCGACAGGCACGGTGGCGGCGCAGGATGCTGCAAACGCGGTCTTCAGGGCCCTGGAAGACCGCCTGCTGGAAGCGGAAAAACTGTCTTTCAGCTTTGATATCCGCGCCGTGGGGCCCGTTCCCGCGGTGCTGGTCGGTAACGCCGTGATTGGGCCGGCGGAAACCGCCCGGCTCGTGGCCGACGGCAGTTTCGCGGGCGACGATGCCGCCATCCGGCTGGAGTCCGATGGCCGGGGAATGGCAGGGGGCAACGGCGACGCGGTCTTTCAGGCAGAGAGCCCCCCAGCCCTTCGGCAGGGGCTGCTGATCGGCCTCACGCGGATGGGTCTGCTGCACAATCTTGCGGTCCTGTCCGCCGGCTCGCCCCCGGATCGAGTCGACGGCAGCGTCACTGACTGGGTGACCTACTCGGACATGACCCTGGGGCCCGAAGAGTCCCTTGGCGGCGTCACCGCGCGTCGCTTCAGTTTTACCGTGGTCGTGTCAGGCGTTCCCTCCGCTTCAGCGGAACTCTGGGTGGAGGCGGCCTCCGGCCTGCCGATTCGGCGAGTTCAGATCATGAATTTCCCGGAGGGCGAGATGCGCGTTCTGGAACAGTATTCGGACTTCAGCGTAACCTCCGGGAACTGAACGGGCGCTGGCACAGACTTCCCGGGTTCAGCCGTCGCGGAAACCATCCGTCGC
>JASFOT010000273.1:0-3951 GCA_050116375.1 Gammaproteobacteria bacterium
CGTTACGGTTCTGGAAAAAGAGATCCGCGGCGACGGTCAGAAGTATGACCTGACCCTGCAGTCCAGCGTGCGGGTTTCCTCGATCCCCCTGGAAGACATTGCCGCCATGGAAAGCTACCAGACACCGATTCGCGAAGCAGAAACCGTAGCTGGTTCGGCGGCTGCGGGCTCCGGAGTGTTCATAGGAGGCGTGCTCCTTTTCAAAGCGCTGTTCGGTTCCTGCCCAACGACCTACTCGCTACATGACGGTGAATTTGTCCTGGAGGCCGAGTCATTCTCCTATTCCATCGCGCCGTCTTTCGAGACACGCGACGTTGATCGTCTCGGCGTCCAACCGGTCGACGACGAGGTTCGCCTGGAACTGCGTAACGAAGCCCTTGAAACACACTACATCAATCAGCTGGAACTTGTGGAAATCACCCATCAGCCTGATCAGCTGGTGTTTCCCGATCCAAACGGCCGCCCGATCGTAGTATCGGAAATCTTTTCGCCAGCCGTGGCGGTCGATAACTCCAGGCGAGAGGTGACCCGTGAGCTAAGCAGGGCAGATGGCGACGCATGGGAGAGCCCGGACCATCGGTTGCAGACGGTATCAACGGATGATTTTCGGGATCACCTTGACCTCGAGTTTGACGTGCCCACCAACGTCCGCGAAACGGCGCTGGTTCTGCGGATGCGGAACAGCTTGCTCAATACCGTGCTGCTTTACGACGTCATGTTGCAGGGTCAGGGCTGGCGGGCGCTCGACTGGATGGGCCAGGATCTCGATGGGCTGGTAGCCAAGCTGCGGCTGGGCTACTGGTACCGTGATCGTATGGGTATGTCGGTGTCAGTGTGGCGGGACGGCGCTTATCGGGAAATAGAGCATTTGCCGGACACCGGCCCCATCGCCTGGCAGGACGTGGCTCTAACGGTGCCCGTGACAGAACCCGGCCGGCTCCGGGTACGGCTGTCCTTTGTGGCCGACAACTGGCGGATCGACCGGGTCGGGATTGCAAAGCCCCTCAAAAACGGCGCATTGCGGACCGTTGCCCTGACGGATGTACTGGCCAGAGATGGTTCAATTGTCCCCGAGGCGTCTGAACTTCTGCGCAGCACGGATGATGATTATCTGATTACGAGGCCGGGCGAACAATTGACGCTGCGCTTTCATGTCGGAGATTCGGAACTCGGCGCGAAGCGTACATACTTCCTGGCGGCGGAGGGTTACTACATCGAGTGGATGCGACGGGAATGGCTCCAAACCGTAAGCCCCGTACCTTTCCATCCCTCCGATGACGCCCTGATCGACGCATTGTTGGCTTGGGCGGATCAGCGCGATGCCTATCGCGCAAAGTTCGAAGCAACCAAGATTCCGGTCCGATGACTCCTTTCCGTCGCACCATCGTTTTTCTCGGAGCCCTGCTGACCAGTATCGCGGGCTGTCACTTCGGACCGCAGATCGAGAGCCTGGAAACGGCGCGTCGCCCGGAAGGGGTGAAAGTCACGGTGCATTTGGCCGGAGGAGAGTCAAAGGGCAGCCCCCCGCAGGGTGAGCTGCTCGATGTGCGGCGGGAGAGCGTTCTGGTCAACATCTGGCGGGAGCCGGATTCCGGCTATGTATCACCGCGCCTGGTGACGATGATCGACAACCGATTCATCGATCACGTCGACGCCGGCCTTTTCGGGCGCATGGATCCGGACGGTCGCACAGCGGAGGCGGATCGCGCTCGATTACGCCGGGTCAGCCGATTTCCTCAGGGTCTCGCTCCAGATCTGCTCGAGGAACTACTGAAAGCGCAGGGCCAGGAGTCCTTGGCCATCCTTTCCGAGTGAAATTGGGCCCGTTGGCCATTTTTTCTTGGATGAGACCGCGATGCGTATCAATCCAGTGACCAACTCAAGGTGCGGCGCAGTGTGTCGAGCAGCGGTCTCCTTGTTCATGTGGCTTCCTAGGTACGCTTCTCTGAGCAAATTGCTTCAAACGAAGCCGTCCCTTGCCGATATCCAAAAAGGGCCGCCCTCAGGCGGCCTGTCGTAGGTCCAGGACGGGCTTTAGGAATTTGGCTCCCCGGGGCGGACTCGCACCACCGACTAATCGACGAAACGGATGTTGGGTAGATCGGCCCTGAATTGTGACCCCAGTAAAGATATGGCAGATTGTGAAGCCAAACGTTAACCATCCTGTTGCCAGCGCAGTATTTAAACGGTGAACCCGGTCGCGGATCGGTGTAACTGGTGGCTCGGGTGAGACTGGGGGGCAGCAGCGATGTATGAAAACCTGGCCATCCTGGCCATTTTCGCCTTCGTGTATAGCGCCGTCGGGGGCGCGCTGGAAAAAACACCATTCAGTGGTGCCCTCGTTTTCACCGCATGCGGTCTGGCCTTCGGGCCTCTGGGTCTGGATCTGCTGCAGCTGAATATGGATGCGGACGGAATTCGGACGCTGGCTGAGATAACCCTCGCCCTCGTTCTCTTTAGCGACGCCGCCAACGCCAACCTGGGCGTGCTTAAAAGAAGAATCCGGTTGCCGGGACGCCTGCTGGGCATTGGGCTGCCGCTGACAATTCTGCTCGGTTTCGGATTGGGTGTTCTGCTTTTCGACGGACTGGGATTGTTAGAGATCGCGTTGATAGCGACGATGCTGGCGCCGACAGATGCCGCACTTGGAAAGGCCGTCGTCACGAACAGTGCGGTTCCTGTCGAAATTCGCGAGTCGTTGAACGCTGAAAGCGGCCTGAACGACGGGATTTGTGTCCCCGTCCTTTTTGTCTTCCTGGTGCTTGCTACGGGCGCTTCCACGGAAGGCGGTACAACATTCCTGGCTCTAAGGCTTGTGGCTGAGGAGATCGGTATCGGTCTGGCCGTTGGCATCGGTCTGACCGCTGCGGGGACGAGGCTGCTGGCGCTATGTGACGGAAAAGGCTGGCTGACCGAAGTCTGGCGGCAGCTACCCGTCATTGCCCTGTCGATAGGCTGTTTTGCCCTTGCTCAGAGCCTGGGTGGGAGTGGCTTCATCGCCAGTTTCGCAGGGGGAATTTTCTTCGGATGGGTCGCCAAGGAACATCGTCACCGATTGCTGCTCGCCGCTGAAGGAACTGGTGACACGCTGGCCTTGATTACCTGGGTAGTCTTTGGCGCGGTCGTTGTTGGCGATTCTATGGCCAATTTCACCTGGCAGGTCTTAGTTTATGCGCTGCTGAGTCTTACGGTCATTCGGATGTTGCCGGTTTTTCTGGTGCTTTCCGGTACCGGGTTGCGAACCGATGAAAAGCTCTTTATGGGTTGGTTCGGTCCACGGGGACTGGCGAGCATTGTTTTCGGCGTGATCGTGTTGGGGGAGCAGCTGCCGGGTGCGGGCACCATCACGACAGCAGTGGCGCTTACGATCATCCTCAGCATCATTGCCCACGGGATCAGTGCAAATACGTTGGCCAGGGCGCTCGCAGTCCGTGTGAAGAGAAGGAAGGCAGCCGCCTCTAGTTAGGGAACTGCCGAGAAGTAAACCAGGTGCTAGTCCTGGTCCGCCGACCGGCAAGTCTCTTCCGCGTCAAAGCTCCGCCCAGAGAAAAAGGCCGCCCTCAGGCGACCTCTCGTAAGCCCAGCTAGGGCTTCTGGAATTTGGCGCTCCGGGGGCGGACTCAAACCGCCGACCAAGTGATTGATAGTCACCTCGCCCGGTCTTCGGTTGATGGCGTACTCAGAATGTCTGCTTCCGACCCAAGGCATCCCCTCAGACAGCCCTGATACAGGACCCGATTGCACCCTTCCTACAGGTGCACGGACACAAGAATCAGGACTCATGCCGCAATCGGATTGAGCACACGTTCTCCGGCGCCAACATCCGCTATCAGATGTTGTTAAGCTACGCCGAACTGGGACTCTGGAGGTCAGCATTTGATGGCGTCATTATTCGCCGAACTCAGGCGTCGGAATGTCTTCAAGGTCGGGGCCGCCTACCTCGTGCTTGGC
>JASFOT010000274.1:0-3909 GCA_050116375.1 Gammaproteobacteria bacterium
TTTCGAAGCCGGCGGGCGTCTGCATCCAGCTGTTGGCAGCCAGGATCCAGAAAGCGGAGATCACCGTGCCCACCGCCACGATACAGGTGGACGCAAAGTGCAGCTTGCGGCCGACCTTGTTCCAGCCGAACAGCATGATGCCCAGGAAAGAAGCCTCCAGGAAGAAGGCGGTCAGAACCTCATAGCCGAGCAGAGGACCGAGCACGTTGCCGGTGAGTTCGGAAAAAAGACTCCAGTTAGTGCCGAACTGGTAGCTCATCACCAGGCCGGATACCACACCCATCCCGAAAGAAATGGCGAAGATCTTCACCCAGAATCGATACAGCTGAAGATAGACATCCCGGCCGGTCTTCAGCCATAGGCCCTCGAGCATGGCCAGGTAGCTGGCCAGACCGATGGTGAACGCAGGGAAAATGATATGGAAAGAAACGGTGAACGCGAACTGGAGACGCGCCAGGAAAACCATGTCAAGGGAGTCTGTCATTAAAGGCTACTCGACTTTGAGACTGTGCGTCCCTCATCTTCACGATCAGTGTGGAGATGAGGACTGTTGCCGAGATAGCTTAAACGTCAGAGGAAGACGTTTCTATCCGTAAATTCCATACTGTCCGGAATGCGGTTTGAATTGCAGTGGGTGAAACCGGGCAGAAAATGGCTCATCGCCGGAGTGATGGGACGCCGGGCTGACATTTCTTGGAATCGGCCCGGCGTCGCGCCGATGCTTACTCGACCGAGACGACGGTCACGTCGAAATTGAGCGCCTCGCCGGCCAGCGGATGGTTCAGGTCGAGGACGATGATTTCCTCGCGAACTTCGTGTACGCGGACCTGAAAGGGCTGGCCGTTCGGTCCCTCCCCGTAAAGGACCTGCCCGACCTTGCGGGCATCCTCGGGAACACTGTCCTCCGGGACTTCCCGGAAAAACTCGGGATTGACGTCGCCGTACCCGTCTTCGGCGCTGACGCGCACGCTTCGCGAGTCGCCCTCCGTCATGCCCTCCAGCTCCTTTTCGAGAGAGGGCAGGATCTGTCCCTCCCCCTGCGTGTACTTCAAAGGTTCGCCGCCAACATTGGAGTCGGCAACGGTACCGTCATCCAGCTTGAGCGTGTACTCGATGGTGACGGTTCGACCAGATTCGATCACAACTTTCTCCTCCCCGTTTCCGGGATTTTCTTCGGCAATGGCCGGCGCCGTGGCTCCACACGCAAAAAGCAGGAAACCGAGGATCAGACGCGGCGTAATGCGTAGATTCATAAACGGGACTCCAAAGGTCCATAGGGTGGACGAAGGCCGCCCACAGATTTAGCAACGGCCCGCTCACAGGATGCAGTGCGACCAGAGGGGAAGAGGCAGACTCGACGCCGCCGGAGACAAGACACACGAAGCGAACAGATCCGGACTCTACGCGAAAGCCCGCTTTCAGGGCAAATTGCCCCCCGGTCTGGACGGCCGGGAATGGCGGCGCCGAT
This sequence comes from Gammaproteobacteria bacterium, assembly GCA_050116375.1. Lineage (GTDB taxonomy): Bacteria > Pseudomonadota > Gammaproteobacteria > Steroidobacterales > XN24 > JAHEFR01. Next base: position 1,469 of record JASFOT010000274.1, read on the forward strand.
CCGGCTTGTTACGGAGCAGTCGAGCTGTCCTCGAACAGCAACAGGTGAACGTTGCCGTCCTCGTCTACGCTGGTCAGGGCAAGCTTGCCGAGATGGAAGCTGAACCGGGTTACCCGGCTGAGCAGATCCATATAACGTTTCTCGGTCTCCATGATCTCCTCGGGACAGGCCATCATCGTCCCGGCCAGCGGGCCGAAGCTCAGTTCACCGGGCATCCGCCCGTTAACAATGCTTCCCATGTAGCGGTTGCAGCCGCTGCTCCCGGCGACGCGCCCCCCGCTGAAATCGATCGTGACCCGGGGGTCCTTCGGCGCTTCCTCGCCGAGATCCATGGCCACGAGCCGCCACTCTGCCGATGCCAGCACTTCAGGAGACAGTTTGCCCCGGATATCCGTCGGGCCCTCCGTCAGGCCGCGATCAGTCTGGGTCCAGCGGCGGGTGACAAGCTGTGACGGGCAGCAGGCAGCGTCTTCCGGGCCTGACTGAACCATGTCCAGCTCGATGAATCCGTCAGCGATCCGCCAGCCCTGGATCTGTACGCGATCGCCAAGCGGGGCGGTGCCCATATTGATGACCCGCCCATCCGCCATGGTCAGGGTCGCCAGGTAGGAAAAGGTACCGGATCCCCCGGAGCTCTCCGACAACAGCACGATGGTCTCTTGAAGTCCGTCACCATTTACATCGGCGCCGAACTCGAAGTCCTGCAGGAGCTCCACCCGCGGCGCGGAGACGCCGCCATCGGCAAACGGCGCGCCCTCGAAGATTCCGCCGGACAGGGTGACCGGGTGGTCATAGATGCCGTGATAGGTGGCGTCCGCTGCTTCGTCCAGGCCCGGCCTGTGTGCCGCGCCGCTGTGGCCGGATTCCACCGGTGACGAAATAGGCTCGCCTCCATGCGAGTCCTCGCTCACATCAGGGGTGCCGCAACCCGGCAGCGCAGTCGCGAGAAACAGCAGGCCCAGGACTCCGGCTCTCAAGATAATTCCTCCGCTCTGATACGGACATGTCGGCCCTGATTATCACACAGGCGATGGCAGGTCCCATCGCCGTTGCCGCCGGCCAGGGCGTCGGCAACGCGTGATGACACTGGCCTGCAACACAGCCTTAACCAAATCGTCAAGCAATGGCATTAGCTTCCCGAGATCTGGATGGCGCAAGCCATAAATTGTTCTTTCCGGGGGAAGATTCATGATGCACCGAGCCGCCAAGGACCGCAAAACTACTCTGCGGTCGTCCTTTGCGGTCGCCATTGTCGGCCTCGCCGTTTTTTTGTCCGGCTGCGAGGGCGACGATGGTGATAATGGCTTCAATTCTCTTGTCAGCGTCAGGGACCTGTCGCCCGGGGACGATTCCGCCTGTCCCGGTGGCGGCATCGCGGTCGACTCGGGACTCGACCGCAACAGGAACAACGTGCTCGATCCCGATGAGGTCACCGACACCTCGTATCTGGAGTGCGTTGAGGCGGATCTGGCCCTGACGCTCCTGCACATCAACGACGGGGAGTCCAAGCTTCTTGCCAATGACGACAACCCGGATTTTGGCGGTGCGGACCGATTCGCCTCGCTCATGCTGAAGCTCAAGGATGAGGCGCTGGCCGACGATCCCGACAGCGACACGCCCCGCGGGGTGCTGACGGTGACCTCCGGCGACAACACGCTGGCCGGCCCCGAGCTGACGGCAGGTTTCGAGAACCACGACGCCGGCAATCAGATCTATGACGCCATCGCCCTCGACTACATCCGTTTCGACGCCATGGCCATCGGCAACCACGATTTCGACTTCGGTCCCGACCGTTTCGCGGACTTCGTGGGCGACCTCGTAAACAGTCAGGTGCCTTTCCTGAGCGCCAACCTGGACTTCAGCAATGAAACGGCAGAGCTCCAGGGCCTGGTGGCGTCGGGCCGGATCGCGAAGAGTGTCATCGTGGAAACAGCAGGAGAGCAGGTGGGTATCGTCGGCGCGACCACGGAAGCGCTGTCCAATATTTCCTCGCCCCGTGACGTGATCATCAACGACGTGGAAACCAGTGTCCAGGCGGAGGTGGATGCACTTCTGGCCGCCGGCATCGACAAGATCATTCTGATCTCCCATCTGCAGAACGTCGATGAGGATATCGCCCTGATCGCCAACCTGACAGGCATCGATATCGCCGTGGCCGGCGGCGGCGACGAGGTTCTTGCCAACGACGATGACCTGCTGTTGCCAGGCGATACGCCCCAGCGCGAGTATCCGATAATCGCCGTGGATTCCGATGGCCGCGAGGTGCCTGTGGTGACGACGGCGGGCAATTACGATTACGTCGGCAGGCTCGAGGTTCTCTTCGACGCCGAGGGCGAAGTTATCCTGGTTGACGAGGACAGCGGGCCTGTCCGGGTGGCAGGTGGCGCTGAGCCCGATGCCGTCGAGCCCGATCCGGTGGTCAGTGCACAGGTGGTGCAGCC
>JASFOT010000275.1:0-3908 GCA_050116375.1 Gammaproteobacteria bacterium
GCCGATGATCGTCGACAGAACCGCCACCACCAATCCGACCTCGAAGGCCGTCTTGGTGCTGTACAGGGCCCGCTGGAATATATCCTGGCCAATGATGTTGGTGCCAAAGGGATATTCCGCGGACATAGGCGCCCATTTCGGACCCTCTACGTCACCCCATTCCGTGGCCCAGAGTCCAAGCCAGACGCCGACCGCGACGACGAAGTAGGCGAGCACAATGCCCAGGCCTATCATGCCCATGCGATCTCGCCTGAACTTGTAGAACGCCTTGCCCCATAGCGATTCCCGGTGAGCGGGCGCTGTCCCTGTATCTTCCGCCCGGGCAGCGACGGTTTCGGGAGTGGCGGCGCTCACTTGAGCGATACCCTCGGGTCAACGACCCGGTAAAGAATGTCGGTCACCAGCAGAGTGATCACGAAAAGCACTGCCGTCAGGCCAACGACGGCCTTCAGAATCGGCTGATCCCCCGTGGTGATCGCGTCATAGGTCACTTTGCCGATGCCGGGAATGCCAAAGTAGCTCTCGATGATCAGGCTGCCGGAAACCACCACCAGCGGAATCGAGAACATGATGCGGGTGATGATGGGAATCATGGAATTCTTGAGAATGTTCTTGTAGAGCAGCTTGCCGGGGGGCGTACCGAAGGCCTTCGCTGTTCGGACGTGATCGCGGGTCATCTCCTCCACGAGCACGGCGCGATAGAAGCGCGTGTTGTAGCCGAGGGCCACAAAAACGGTGGCCAGCGTCGGCACGGTGACATAACTGATGTAGTCGGCGAACGAATGAACGTTCCAGCCGCGGACAGGAAACGCATTGAGTCCGTAGCTGGAAGAGAAAAGGATCTGGAAGGCGATGACCACGATGAGGAAACTGATACTCATCCCGACCACCGAGAAACCCATGATGAATTTGTCTATGTATCCGCTGCGGTGGTAGGCGGCGATGAGCGCCAGGATGATCCCGAGAACGTTGCCCAGAACGAAGCCGGGCGTAATCAGGGCCAGGGAAATCGGCACCGTCCGGGCGAGAATCTTGCTGACCGGCTCCCCGGTGGAGTCCGAGGATCCGAAATCCAGGGTGGCCATCTCCCTGAGATACTCCGTATACCGGGTGAGGAAAGGCCGGTCGTAGCCCAGTTCGTGCCGCACCTCCGCTATCTGCTCGGGTGTCGGGTTCTTGCCCAGCAGCTCGTAGGTTTTGTCAGGACCGAAGTAGACCATCAGCAGAAAACTGATGAAGGTCACGCCCAGCACCAGCGGTATGCCGCCGATGAGTTTCCTGATCGCGTACTGGAAAACCTCCATGACTTCTAGACGCCTCCCCCGTCAGCTTTCCTGCTCTTGTCGATATCGACGTACTTCAGGAAGAACCCGCCGACGATCTCCCGGTCCGGTATTGCAATGACGTCCTTGTGCCAAAGCATGATGCGGGTTCGGGAGAGCCCCGTAATGGCGACGCAATCGTCGATGACCATTTTGTTCATTTCCTGATAAAGCGCCGTGCGCTCCGGAGACGGCAGCATCACGGAGGTCTTTTCGTACAGCCGATCGTATTCCGGGTTCCGGTAGTTGGCATCGTTGGAGCCCGGCGAGCCGTTGGGGCCGTAGAACAGCTGCAGGGTATTCTCCGCGTCGGGAAAATCCAGTCCCCAACCCTTGGCGATAAAGGGCAGGGTACTGTTTTTCCATGCGCGGCTGATATCCCCAAACGTGGCGAACTGCTTGATCTTGATCTTGTCGCTGGGGTAACCGATTTTCCGCATCCAGCCGCGGAACTGTTCGAAGAACTGGCGGGCCGTCACGCTGGAGGTCGTCCCGTAAACGAGTTCGGGCAGATTTTCCTCGCTCCAGCCACCCTCGGACAGAAGGCGCTTGGCCTCCTCGATATCTCTTTCCACGCTCCAGCGGGGCAGGTCGGGATCATATTCCGGCACCGCGGGCGGGATGATGCCCGGAAACACCTCTCCGAGCCCAGAGTAGAAACTCTCGTTACGCTTGGACCAGTCGAAACCCTTGATGACCGCGCACCGCAGGAGCTTGTTGCGCCGCTCCCTCTCCGGATCATCGTTGTAGCCGAACTCGGGAAAGTCCATGTTGAAAGACTGAAAAACGAAGCCCGCCTCGACGCCGGCATACATGTGATAACGCTCGGCAAACTCGGGCTTCAGGATGATCGGGTGCTTGGACACGAGAATATTGTCCACCTGCTCGTTCGGGACCCCGGTGTACTGGACTTCGTTTCCCTTGGTAAATGAATTCCACCGGGCCGCGCTCTCGGCGATGAAATCGATCTCGAGAATGTCGAGGAACGGCGGCGAGCGGCCGTGAATGCTCTCCACCCCGCTGAACCCCTGAGTGTCGGGATCGTATCCCTCGTACCAGATGTCCACGGGCTCCTGACGGAATTTCTCGTTCTTCTTGAACACGATTTTCGAGGTGTCGTACGACACGACCCGGTAAGGCCCTGAACCCACCGGCCGGGAGGAGAATTCCTTGCCGTACGTCTCTACGGCCTCGCGGGGCACTAAGGCGGCGTAGCCCATGGTCAGCGTGAAAATCAGCTGGGGATAAGGCTGCTTGAGCTTGATCAGGATCGTGTATCGGTCCAGGGCCCGCAGTCCTTCCACTTCCTGGTCGTAGTCGGCGCCAGCGGCTTTCCACTCGTCCAGGCCCACGATCCGGCCCTGCCACAACCAGGCGCCCTGGCCTCTCATTTTCGGATCGAAATGGCGCTTGATGGAATAGACGAAATCGTCCGCCACGACTTCCCGCCCCTTGCCGTCGGGAAAGGCGGGATCGTCGATAAAGTGGACGCCCTCCTTGATTCGGATGCGATATTCCAGCAGATCCTCGGAAATCTCGGGGAAGTCCACGGCCAGGTTGGGCTTCACTTCGTAGGGCCGCGCCAGGTACTTGAACGCGAACAGAGTGTCGTAGGCGTTCAGGACCACGTGGTTGGCGTAGACATTCGACGCCTGGACCGGATCGATGCTGGAAGGCGCCTGATCCATCGCGTGGCGATAGACTTTCAGGTTCGGGTCGTAGCCGTTGCTTTTCTGCTCCTGAGCGCAGCCCGCCAGCAGCACGGGCATAACGGCGATCAGAGACCAGACCAGCTTTCTCATTCTTGACTCCGAGGGCAACCGGGGATCGTCCGGGCTGCGCCCGGGACGCAGTAAGGTAACACGACTGGAAGCCGCGGGCAGCCGTGGCCTGTACCGACTATCCCGTGAGCAACTCGTTTCGGCGCGGGCAGGACGGCCTGCGACTCCCGGGCTCTCCCCGACGGCTCGGTCAGAGATCGAAGTGGCAGGCGACCTGGTGCTCTTCGCCGCTTTGTGCCCGGATCGGGCGCAGCTCCGGGCGCGTCTCACGACACTTCGACTCTACGTGGGGACAGCGGGTATGAAAGGGGCAGCCCGACGGCGGATCGATGGGAGACGGCACGTCTCCCTCGAGAATCTGACGCTGTTTCCGGCCGCCGGGCACCGGCTCCGGAATCGCCGATATCAGCGCCCGCGTATACGGATGTTTCGGGCGCTCGTAGACCTCGTCGGCCCCGCCCAGCTCCACGATGCGGCCGAGATACATGATCGCGATCCGGTCGGAAACGTGCTTCACGACCGCCAGATCGTGGGCGATGAACAGGTAGGAGAGCCCCATCTTTTCCTGCAGGTCCAGCAGCAGATTGAGGATCTGGCTCTGGATGGAGACATCCAGTGCCGAGACTGGCTCGTCGCAGATCACCAGCTTCGGGTGAAGGGCGATTGCCCGGGCGATGCCGATCCGCTGGCGCTGTCCACCGGAGAACTCGAAGGGAAACCGTTCCGCGGCGGATGCCGGGAGGCCGACGATATCCAGCAGTTCGCTGACCCTGCGGTTCCGCTCCGCCTCATCCCCGATCCCGTG
>JASFOT010000276.1:0-3901 GCA_050116375.1 Gammaproteobacteria bacterium
TCAGTCATTGTCGCCGGTAGTGGTCGTAGCGGGACCACATGGCTCTCGGAAATTATCAATTTCGACAACCGGTATCGTCTGATTTTCGAGCCGATTCGCCCTGAAGTTGTGGCATCTCTCGCCCACTTCCAGCCGAAGCAATATCTGCGTCCGGACAATAATGATGAGAAGTATTTGAAGCCGATCGAGAACATTCTTTACGGCAGGATAAGGAATCCCTTCCTCGACAAGCACAATATGCGGTTCTATTCGCGATGCTCACTTATAAAGATGATCCGCGGTCATCTCATGTTGCGTTGGTTGCACACCCATTTTCCAATGTTGCCGATCATTTTTTTATTACGGCACCCGTTAGCGGTGGCGGTATCCAAACAACGCATCGGTTGGGATACAGAGGAACTCGAGGGTTTTCTGGAGCAGCGGGAGCTCGTGGACGATCACCTAGGGAGATTTATCAACCTGATACAGAATGTCAGGACCGATCTGGAAAGGCATGTTCTGATCTGGTGCATTGAGAATTACATCGCCTTGAAGCAGTTTCGTCAAAACGAGCTTTTCATTACGTTCTACGAAAATTTATGTGAAAGACCTCAAGAGGAAGTGAAGCGGCTGCTCGATTTTCTGGGCGAGGATTCAATTGAGAAAGTGCTGCAAAGTATCCGAAAGCCGTCGGCCACGGCTATCGGATACCGTGCGCCGGTGATGGACAGGGACATAGGCGCATGGAGGCAGCAAATATCGACAGAACAAATGAATCGATGTCTTGAGATACTTGCGGCTTTCGGCTTCCATGAGGTTTACGGTGCTGACCCCGTTCCGCACTCAGACGGGCTCTCTCGCGTTATGAGCTAAGAGTCGAGCTATTCAGGGTGCTGATTTTCTGGACGAATTTCCAATGCTTCTGCACCAGGAAACGTGTGACCGTATTATTAGGGGGCGGGGATAAGCGCCTTTCTCGAAGAAACGGCAGGAAAAAGCTCTAACAGATTGTTTTAGAACGGTTGTATTAAGCTTTTTTCGGCCTATTGTTTGATGATTGGCTCATCGTTTTCAGCTCGACGGCGAGACGCGGTTTGATTCCGAGCCGTTTTGGAAAGAAACTGCTCCCCGGGCCCCGGTAGCTCAGCTGGATAGAGCGTCCGCCTCCTAAGCGGAAGGTCCCAGGTTCGAGTCCTGGTCGGGGCACCAATTCTTCGGCTGCGAGGCTGCGTTGTCCTCAATCTGCGGTTCCGGAGTGAGTTTCCCGTTTGCAGGCGCTCTTTCAGGCTGCTAAGTAAGGGATAAGGGAAAAAAACCCGCATCAGGGTAAGGGAGAGTGTATGCGTTGGCTCACACTGATCATGCTCGGTCTGGTCGTGGCCGCTCAGGCAGAAACCGCTCCTGGAATCGTTGATTCCTGCATAGCCTGCCATGGACCCGACGGCGTCAGTCGCTGGGGGGATGTGCCAAACATCTCTGGGTTGCCTGAGGTTGTGATTGCCAATGCACTCTATGATTTCAGGGGCAGCGCGCGTCCATGTCGTCAGCCCTCCTGTGCGGCGGAGGGCGCTTGTCCGCCGACCGATATGTGCCAGATCGCCCGACCGCTCACCGGTGGCGAGATGGACATCATTGCCCGGTATTATGCGGCGCAGCCCTTCAGCAGTTCGGTCGCGGAATTTGACGAGACGCTCGCCGCCCGCGGAGCCGAGATCCACACCCGGAAGTGCGAGGACTGCCATTCGAAGGGTGGTTCCGATCCCATGGATGAAGCCAGTATTCTGCGCGGCCAGAATATGGAGTACCTGCGTAACGCGATGGCGGACTATCGATCCGGCGATCGCCTCGGTGAAGAGGCGATGCTCATCCACCTTCGAGAACTGTCGGAAGAGGATGTAGAAGCCCTGTCGCATTTTTATGCCAGCCCCCGGGAATGAGAAACCTATCCTCGGGCGGAGCGGGGTCCTGACAGGAGACCGGGCATGAAACTCGAGTTCTACGGAGCCGCCGGTGAGGTGACCGGTTCCTGTCATATTCTGACCGTGGGGCGGTCACGGGTTCTTCTCGATTGCGGAATGATCCAGGGGTCGCGGAAGCACGAGTCCCGAAATCGGGAACCATGGCCTTTTGATCCCGCATCGGTGGATGCGGTTGTCCTCAGTCACGCTCACATCGATCACTCCGGACGACTGCCCCTGCTGGTCAAGAGCGGTTTCACCGGGCCGATATATGCCCAGAAGGCGACGCGGGATCTGTGCAGAATCATGCTCAAAGATGCCGGGTTTCTTGCCGAAAAAGAAGCCGATTCCGTCAATCGGAAAAGATTGCGGAAGGGCCTTGCTCCGGTCAGGCCCATTTATACGGCCGAAGAAGGAGTGGCCGCCATGCGCCAGTTTCGCGGTCTGGCGTACCAGAAACGACAAGTAATCCTCCCCGGTATCAGGATCCGTTATCAGGATGCCGGCCACATCCTTGGTTCCGGGATCGTGGAAATTTGGCTGGAAGAAAAAGGGATCAAAAGAAAGCTGGTATTCAGCGGCGATCTCGGTCACGCCGGAGCGCCAATTCTCAGAGATCCCGCCAGGATCTGTGATGCAGATATCGTTCTGATGGAAAGCACCTATGGGGATCGTCTCCACAGGTCGCGGGAAGAAACCATCCGGGAACTTGGCGAAATCATCCGCCAGGCGCGACACGACAAAGGGAACATTCTGATTCCCGCCTTTGCAGTGGGACGAAGCCAGGATCTGCTGTACTTCATGAGCAAGAACCGAAAGGCGTGGGGGCTGGACGACTGGACAGTTTTTCTGGACAGCCCCATGGCGATCGAAGCTTCCAACGTGTATGCAAAATACGCCCATCTTTATGACGAAGAGGCTGCCAGGCTGTGGAATCGGCGCGGGGAGGGGGGCGGCCTTTTGCCCCATTTCCAGCTTTCACGCACCGCCAATCAATCCCGGGCCATCAACAGGATCCGCTCTGGCGCCATCGTCCTGGCCGGCAGCGGCATGTGCGAGGGCGGGCGTATCAAGCATCACCTCAAGAACAACATCTGGCGATCCGGTTGCCATGTCGTCATCGTTGGCTACCAGGCGGAAGGCACGCTGGGGCGGCGCATCGTGGATGGTGCGAAGCGCATCAGACTGTGGGGAGAGACAATAAGGGTGGCCGCCACCATTCATACGGTAGGCGGTCTTTCGGCCCATGCTGACCAGGATGGTCTCGTTGGCTGGTATCAGGGCTTCGAAAATCGCCCGCCACTTTACCTCGTACACGGCGAGACCACAGCACAGGAAACGCTGCGAGATCGTTTGAAAGATGAATTGGGCGTGCAGGTGGCCCTGGCGGAACCCGGCATGAGTGTGGATCTGGCAAAGCCTATTCGAATTGCCGCCTGATTCTTCCGAACACGCCAAACGCCAGGCCGACGACGCCGATCAGCGGTCCGGGAGAAAGCAGAGGCCGGCCTGTGCTTCCGCAGGTCTTGGCTGTCTGTTTGCCGGATGATCCTGTGGCCTGAACGAGCGAATCACAGAAACATCAAAATAAATACCAAAAACAAAATTGTACAGATGATATTTAAGGTAATACCCGAACCATAATTTTTTGACCTGTGGAGTAATGTCAGCGTTGTCGACCGGCGCACGGGTCGGCAACCCGCAGCGTTTGTGGGTACAGATCGTGAATGAAGGGGTGAAAACCGGATTCGGCAGCTTGAATGTGGCGCCTGCGCCATCGATCCGCGCAGTTAACTTAAGTTCCCGAAATAGAACGCGTGTCACATCATGGTTCGCGGCAGGGCCCTTAGAATCGGCAACGTCTTTGAATCTCGAACGTGAAACAGCGTCACCTTGGGACGGAATCAATTATGGACACGAGGGCAATTGTGGCCGACTTCTCAGAGAACGGTAGTTCCGGAGAC
>JASFOT010000277.1:0-3885 GCA_050116375.1 Gammaproteobacteria bacterium
CAGCACGAGGAACTCCTCTCCGGCGCCATGTTTGTGGGCCGGGAAGCTGCTTCCAGCCGGATATTTCACCAGGCTCGTGGCCCGGGCGACCTCCTCCCCGTCACGGTCCAGCATCCGACGCTGGACGCTGCGATCCGGCGACCATTGCCAGGGAAGTTCGTCGGTCAGCGCGACGGCCCGCCGCCCCAGATCGGCGTTGAGTTTCATGGTCCCCTCGTCTGGCTGTTTCCACTGGTTTCGACGGGCCCGATCCATTAACCTCGCAGCCCGCCTTCATAATAGACATGATCCCTTGTTCCCAGGAAAGGCCCCTTGCATGCTCGATGTCAGCGAAATTCTGAAAGAGTTCGTCCACGGCGAACTGGATTTCGCCGGGCTGGAGCGGGCGCTGGGCGGAAGGATCGCTGCGGGAGATACTCGCGAGGGGGCCCTGAATGCACTCGAGCAGATCACCCTGGCCGAGGACCTTTCGCCCGCCGTGGCAGGTCTTTTGCGGCGGGCCATAGACCGACACTTCGCCATGGACGATACCGACCCCTTCCCGAAGATCCAGCCCACCCGGCCACGGCAGCCGCTTCCGGACATGGACACCAACGAGGAAACAGACCCGGACCTGCCATTGATTTACCCGAAGGAGGCCAGAGAGCCGGAGCCGGAGCCGGAGCCGAAGTCCGCAGAGGAGGGGACCGGGGAGGTGCCTTCGGTGCCGGAGCCGGGGGACGTCATAGCCGGACGCTATGAAATCGAGGGGCTGATCGGTCGCGGCGGCGCCGGTTTCGTCTACCGCGCAGTCGACCACTGCAGGCTGGAAGCGGGCTCCGAGGACCCGCGCATCGCTCTTAAGGTCCTGAAACCCGAACTGGCTCAGCTGGAGGAAGCCCAGCGCAGACTGCTGTCCGAGGGCGTCCGCGGCGCCGAATTGCACCACGAAAACCTCGTCAGGGTCATCGATGTGGGGCACGACGACGGCCTGTGTTTCCTCACCATGGAGTTGCTGGAAGGCGACACGCTTCGGAGCGCCATCCTGCGCCACAGCCCGGAAGGTTTCGAGAGCCAGCAGGCGCTTGGAATACTGGCCGGTATTGCCCGTGGACTGGCATTCCTCCACGGTCGGGGCCTGGTCCACGGCGATCTGAAGCCCGGCAATATCTTCCTGACCAGCGAAGGTCAGCCCAAACTCCTGGATTTCGGTACCGCCGCACCAGGCCGGCACGGCCGCGAGCCGACGCTTTTCGCCGCGGCGCCGCCGGGCCGCACTCCGGCCTACGCAAGCCCGGAGGCATTAGCCGGAGACCAGCTCAAATTCAGCGATGACATCTTTTCCCTGGGCTGCGTGGCCTGTGAGCTTTTTTCGTCCAAGCACCCTTTCGATCGCGTACAGGCAGACGAGGCTCGCGATCGGCGCATGCGGGCCTCGCTGCCGCGCTCCATCTCCGGCACTCATCGTCAGGCCCTGGCGGCGGCGCTGCAGTTTGACGGAACCCGCCGGCCGCCCGATGCCGCGGCCTTCATCAAGGCCATGGGGCTCGAGAATAAAGGCCCGAACCGTGCCGGTCTGGCCCTTGCGGCCCTGGGCGGACTGGCCGCCGGAATCCTGCTCGTGCTTGCCATCATCAGCCCGGCAGGACCGCTGGCCCGCTTCGTTCACCCGGAAGCCGGCGACGCCGTCGAGGTGCCTCGATCCGAGAAGCAGACGCCGGAAACTGCCCGCACGACCGGCGACCCGGGCCCTACGGCGACCGGCGTCGATGAAGGAGGGAGTTTCGTGCCCCCCGCCCCCTCGTCGTCAGAGCCGGATCCTGTGCGGGAATCCCGGGTGGAATCGTCACCTGATGCCGGGACTGAACCGGAGACCGCCCGGGAAGCCGCCGCACCGGAGGCCGATGCGGTCCCCGCAGACGAGCCGGTTCCGACGGCTGCCGATGCGACGCCGACGACGCCCGAGCCGGAGCCTGCTCCCGTGCTGCCGCCGGGGCCTGGCAGCATCGCTTTCGCACAGGATGAATACCGTGTCACCGAGGGCACCGCCGTGGTGATCGCCACTATCGGTCGCCGCAACGGTCTGTCCGGCGACGTCACTGTTCGCTGGCGCACGGTGCCCGGTTCCGCAGAGACAGACGCCGACTTTGCCGGCTCCGACTGGGAGGAAGTGACCATCGGTGAAGGTCAGGAGGGCATACGTATCTACATACCGCTGGTGGATGACGGTCTGCTCGAGGACGAGGAAAGCTTTTTTCTGGAACTCTCGGAGCCCGGCGGAGGGGCGATCCTGGGATCTCCTGCCAGAGTCAGAGTCCGCATCAGCGACGACGAAGCCTAGAGCCGGGCTCGCCGGATTCAGTCTGGCGCACCGATAAAAACGTCGATTCGTCGATTGCGGGCGCGGCCGTCTGCCGTCTGGTTGCTGGCGACCGGCTGGGTCTCCCCGTACCCCACCGCGGAAACCCTGAAAGCCGGGATCCCCGCGCTGTCCACCAGATACTTGCGCACGGCTTCAGCTCTCTTCCGGGAAAGCTCGAAGTTGGCGCCATCGCCGCCAAACGAATCGGTGTGTCCGGTCACCGTAATCTCGGCGTCCGGAAACAGCCGCACGGCCGTTTCCATGCGTTTCATCAGGTCCGCGCTGCGGGCAGGGATCTGGGCGCTCCCGGGCGCGAAGGCCAGTCCGTACAGTCTCAGGATCACCTGGCCGCCCTGGCGCAGCACCCGCGCCTCGTCGCGCTGGAACATGCCCTCCACCTGGTCCAGTCGCTGGCGTTCGATTTCCTGCTGGCGCAGCCGTTTCTCCAGGGCCTCCCTCTGCTGAGCCACTCCGCCCAGCCGGAGCTGGGCATCGCTGATCTCCTGCTCCAGGGCGAAGACCTGCTGTGTTCGCTCCTCCAGGTCCCCCGCAAGGTCCTGGTTCTTTTTCTGGAGAGCCTCCACCTGTTCCAGCACCTGGTCCGCGGCTTTGTCCGGTCCGTCGTCAAAGCGGGTCACGATGCCAGCCTCGGCGCCGACCCGTCGAATCGGGTCTTCCATCTCAAGGATCAGGTCCTCCGGCGTCTGATCCTCCTGCCTCCAGCTGTCCACACGGCGGGCGATATAGAACGCATGACGAACTTCGTAACGGGCTTCGAGTGCCAGTTCGCGGGGCTTGTCGGTGTCGTAGCGGTCAGCCTCGATGGCCGATTCGGCTTCGGAAATCAGCGCCTCGGCCCGGGCCAGGGTCCGGGGGGCATACTTCTGGACTTTCTGCTTTCGTGCGTCCTCGATGAGGGCACGGGTATCCGCAAGCAGCCTCAGCTTGATGGCCCGAAGTTCGGCGGAACGGAAACGGTCCGCGGCGAGTTCGCCGCGGCGGAGGCCTTCCGCATCGTTGCCGCGTTCCAGGGCGATGGCGGCTTTCTCCAGTTCGTCCTCGCCACGGCGCCAGTCATCCAGGTCGAGTTCTTTGGCGCCGCTGTCGATCGCCGCGGTTCGCGCCTTGATAACGCCGCTGAGCTGACCGGCAGCGCGCTGAGCAGCCAGCGCGGCCTCGCCGTAAGCCGCCAGGGCGTCCCGCGCCCAGCGCGAAACGCGGTCAGCGTTGCGCCCTTTGGAGGCATCGGCCCGGGCTCGCTCCAGAGCGCGTTCTCCGGACGCGAAGCTGTCCGGCGCCAGCAGCTTTCCACCTGCATCGACGGCGGTCGCCCGGACAGATTCCGCTTCGGCGATCAGGGCCTCGGGGCTTTGTGCCAACCCGGTTGCCCAGAGACAGAGAAGCCCGGCGAAGGCGAGAAATTGCAGTGGTCGATTCATCGGCGGGGACCGGCTTTAGCGCAGGCCCATTTCTCCCCGGGCGATGACCAGCCGCTGGATTTCGCTGGTGCCCTCGTAGATCTCGGTAATTCTTGCGTCACGGTA
>JASFOT010000278.1:0-3874 GCA_050116375.1 Gammaproteobacteria bacterium
GGATGGAGGCGATTCCAGCGATCCGCGTCCTGGGCTTCGCGCATCAGCGCGCTGTAGCTGGTCACGCTCCACACATCCGCCGGCACGCCGAAATCCTCCTGCAGCATTCGGGCTGCAGACAGCGCTTCCTGCAGGATCGTGCCCGAACCGAACAACTGTACCCGCGCACCCTCACCTTCCGACTGATGGACCCGATAAATGCCCTTGAGGATTCCCTCTTCCGCGCCTTCCGGCATAGCCGGTTGCGCATAGTTTTCGTTCATGCACGTGATGTAGTAGAAGACGTTCTCCTGCTTCTCGAGCATGCGCCTCAGACCGTCGTGAACAATGACGGCCAGCTCGTAGGCATAGGCCGGATCGTAGGCGACGCAGTTCGGGAAGGTGGCGGCGAGAAGATGGCTGTGGCCATCCTGATGCTGCAGACCTTCTCCGGCCAGCGTCGTGCGACCGGCGGTGCCGCCGATCAGGAATCCGCGAGTCTGCATATCGCCGGCAGCCCACGCGAAATCACCGACACGCTGAAATCCGAACATCGAATAGAAGATGTAGAAAGGCGCCATGGCCACGCCGTGGTTGGCGTAGGCCGTACCTGCTGCTGTCCAGGCGCAAAGGGAGCCGGCCTCGTTGATACCCATCTCCAGGATCTGCCCGCTCTTGTCCTCCTTGTAGAACATCAGCTGATCCGCGTCCTGCGGCGTATAAAGCTGTCCAACACTGGAGTAGATGCCGATCTGCCGGAACATGCCTTCCATGCCGAATGTTCTGGCCTCGTCGGGCACGATCGGCACCACATGGCGTCCCACACTCTTGTCACGGACCAGGGTGGTCAGCATCCGGACAAGCGCCATGGTCGTGGAGATTTGCCGGTCCCCTGTCCCGTCCAGCTGCTGCTGGAAGATGGACAGACCGGGCACTTCCAGGGCCGGGCACTCCGGGATCCTCTGCGGGAGATAGCCGCCGAGCTTCTCCCGCCGCTCACGAAGATATTTCATCTCCTCGCTGTCATCCGGCGGCTTGAAGAAGGGCACCGAGGCCAGTGCATCGTCGGAGATGGGGATGTTGAAGCGATCCCGGAAGGCCTTCACGGCCTCCTCGTTCATCTTCTTCTGCTGGTGAGCGATCATCTGGCCTTCGCCCGCCTCCCCCATACCGTATCCCTTGACGGTTTTGGCCAGTATCACCACCGGCCGGCCGTCGCTCTGCATGGCTTCGTGATAGGCGGCGTAAACCTTGCGTGCGTCGTGCCCTCCCCGGTTAAGACGCCAGATGTCGTCGTCGGACATATTGGCAACCATGGCCTTGAGTTCGGGATACTTACCGAAGAAATGTTCCCTCGTGTATGCGCCCCCCTTGGCCTTGAAGTTCTGGTACTCGCCGTCGACGGCTTCTTCCATGCGCCTGCGCAACAAACCCTCGGTGTCGCGGGCGAACAGGGGATCCCAGCGGCTGCCCCACAGCACCTTGATGACTTTCCAGCCCGCACCCTGAAACGTCGCCTCCAGCTCCTGCACGATACTGCCGTTTCCTCTCACGGGGCCGTCCAGACGCTGCAGATTGCAGTTAATGACGAAAACCAGGTTGTCCAGCTTTTCGCGGACCGGAAGGCCCAGGGCCCCCATGGACTCCGGTTCGTCCATTTCACCGTCGCCCAGGAATGCCCACACCTTGCGATCGGATGGATCGACCAGGCCACGATGCTCCATGTAGCGCATGAAGAACGCCTGGAAAATCGCCATCATCGGGCCCAGGCCCATGGACACCGTGGGAAACTGCCAGAAATCCGGCATCAGCCAGGGGTGGGGATAGGAAGACAGCCCCCCGCCGCCGACCTCCTGCCGGAATCGTCTTAACTGGTCCTCGTCGAGACGACCTTCCAGAAACGCCCTGGCATAAATCCCCGGGGCGGAATGGCCCTGGATAAACACCATGTCGCCGCGGTCTCCGTTGCTGGGGCCGCGCCAGAAATGGTTGAATCCCACCTCGTACAGCGTTGCGGAGGATGCGTAACTCGATATGTGTCCGCCGAACTCGCTGCTCACCTTGTTGGCGTTGACCACCATCGCCATGGCGTTCCATCGAATGATCGCCTCGATGCGCCTTTCTATGGCGCGATCTCCCGGATAGACCGGCTCGCGCCCGGGGGCGATAGTGTTGACATACGCCGTATTGGGACTGAATGGCAGATACACGCCCGATCGGCGCGTTTCATCAATAATGCGCTCGATCAGGTAATGTGCCCGCTCGGGCCCCTCGATCTGGAGTACCGACTCGATGGATTCGAGCCACTCCTTGGTTTCCTGCGGGTCAACGTCCAGATAGTTCCGGGTATTGCTCATCGCACTCGTCCCGCCTCCTCCAAAATCGGTACGAGAACCCATTCCTGTTCCGGTCGATACCAGAACGTGATTTGTAATTTTTTTGCTGCTAGGATGGCGGCCGCCAGTGAGCGCGGAAGATCGCCGAGTTCTGCTGTTGTTGATTGCCCCGTTATCATCGGGGTTTGGTCCAGGTAGGTCAACCCGATCCCCATGACACGATTGCTTCCAGATCCGTCGCGGATCAGCATTACGCGAAGCCGGAATCTTCCAACCGAAGGTCAGCTGAAACGGCTGCAGCATTTGCTGGTTCTCATGCCGGAATCACCTGGTGAAGAACTCTGGCATCAGCTTCCCCACGGTGACGTTCTCGCCGCGCTTGCCTGGCGCCGGCCGGCCGGGGCCAAGTCTCCCCTCAAAACGCACTTTCCTGCCGCGGGTCGGGCCGCCGCCACCGTCGGCTTCATGGCCGAGACAGACGATGTCTTTGCTACCCAGACAGGTGTTCGCAAAATTGCTGCGGAAGTGCTCAAGGACGACCCGGAGACTCTCGGCATCGTCGCCCTCGGCTGGGACCCGGAGACCTGTCTGCGGCTGCAATCCACGGCCATCTCCGCGCTTTTACTCGGCGCCTTTCGAATGCCAACGGAAAGGAGCAAGTCGGATCCGCCACCCAGGCTGAGAAGGCTGCGGATCTTCGCTCCTGCTGCCGGTCTGAATCCAAAACGCTTGCTTGCCGAAGCCGACGGCAACAATCTCGCTCGCTGGCTGTCGGCCCTGCCGCCGAATCGGCTGGACGCGAGCGGATATCGGCAGGCGGCTACGGATCTGGCCCGTCGGGAAGGTTGGAAAGTCCGTTTCCTGGACGAAAAGTCCCTGGCCAGAAAAGGTGCGGGCGCCTTTCTCGCCGTCTCACAGGGTAACGCCACCAGAGACGCCGGGATCCTTCATATCCGCTACCGACCGGCGAAAGTCTCGGGACGACCGCCGCTGGCCCTCGTGGGGAAGGGGATCTGTTTCGACACGGGCGGCAACAATCTGAAGCCCTTCAAGTCCATGCTCAACATGCATGAGGACATGCAGGGCAGCGCCGTGGCGCTGGGCACCCTGTTGTCCCTCTCGCGGCTGGAATACGAGCATCCCGTGGACTGCTGGCTGGCGGTCACCGAAAACCGGATCGGGCCGAGCGCGTACAAATCGCGGGATGTGGTCACCGCCGTCAACGGTACCAGCATCGAGGTGATACACACGGATGCAGAAGGACGCATGGCCCTTGCCGACACGCTGGCGCTTGCCTGCGCCGAGCAGCCGGCGATGGTCCTCGATTACGCCACTCTGACCGGCACCTGTGTCAGCGCGCTCTCCTCTCGGTACAGCGGTATTTTCAGTAACCGCACCGATCTGTACCCGCTGCTGGAGGGCGCCGGCCGCGACAGTGGCGAGAGAGTCTGGGGTTTTCCCATGGACAAGGATTTTGACGAGCCCATCCAGAGCAAGGTGGCGGATGTCGCGCAGTGTTCACCGGACAGCGAAGGCGACCATATTCTGGCCGCCCGTTT
>JASFOT010000279.1:0-3874 GCA_050116375.1 Gammaproteobacteria bacterium
ATAGAGCTGGGTCACCGACGCGTTGTAGATACTCAGGGCAAGTCCAAGCGTCCGAAGGTGCGATAGCCCCAGGGCGGCTCGCAGAACGGCAGTGATCACGCCGCCGGAAGTGAATACCATGATCCGGGAGCGGGATTTCAGGCCCGCCAGAAGATCCTCCATGCCTGCGGACACCTGGTCACAGAACTGGCTCCAGGTTTGCACGGGCGGTCCTTCGTGGGGGCGATTTTCCATCCAGGCTGCCAGGACGTGCCGCAGCGCCCGCTCCAGGAGCCGATGGTCGGCCAGAATGTCGTCGATAGTGTTGGCCCCGTCCCCGGCCTGGGCGAGAAATTCCGGGAGGTAGGCGCGGAAAAGGGCTACGTGGTCGTATTCGGCGAATGCGCTGAGGGTCCTGATCGGCGGAGCTTTGTCACCCATGGTTTCGCGGGTGATCTCGGCAGTCCGGTCGTGACGGATCATGCCCCCGGAGCACATGAGGTCGATGCGGGGCGCGACCCGGGCGAAGTGATGGCCGAGAATGCGGGATTGTCGCTCTCCGATCTGCGAGAGCCGGTCATAGTCCCTGTCGCCGAACGACGCTTGGCCGTGGCGGACGAAGTAAATAACGGCCATGGAGCGGTCTTGTTCAACCTGGCGAGACGGCAATGTCAGTCGAACCATAGGTAGGGGCTCGCGGGGTGTCAACCACCCCGGATTTCTTTGCCTCTTCGCTCGAATCGGGCATCATTTGCCGCTTTTCGTCGATGGGAATCCTGATGACTGAGTCAATAGCGTCGCGGGTGTTCATCACGGGCGCGGCCAGCGGGCTGGGTCGCTCGCTTGCCGTTGGCTATGCCCGCCGCGGCAGTCGCGTGGGAATCGCGGACGTCAACGACGAGCGCGCCGGGGAGACCGCGGAGGCCGTGGCCGAGGCGGGCGGCGAGCCGCTGATTCTCCACTGCGATGTTCGCGATGACGGGCAGGTGGAAGCGGCCGCGGCCGCTATTCAGGAGGCCTGGGGCGGTATCGACGTCATCATCAATAACGCGGGGGTCGCCGCCGCCGGGACCGTCGTTGACACGGATCTGGAAGACTGGCGCTGGATCATGGACATCAATCTGCTGGGCGCCGTCCGGGTATGTCAGGCTTTCGTTCCCATGATGCAGCGATCCCGGGGCGGACACGTGGTCAACGTGGCCTCCGCGGCCGGTATCGTTCAATCCCCGGGGATGGCCAGCTACAACGTCAGCAAGGCCGCGATGATCGCCCTGTCGGAGACCCTGAAAAACGAGCTTGGCGGATTCGGCATCGGAGTCACCGTGGTCTGTCCGTCCTTTTTTACGACCAACCTCATGGAGTCTTACCGGGGACCGGATCCGGGACTTGATCTGGCCGGAAAACTCATGGCCCGCTCCCGATTGTCGGCCGACGATATCGCTGCTGCCGTGATTCGCGCCGTGGACCGGAATGAATTCATGGTTTTCGGACACCGGGAAGCGGGTGTGGCCTACCACCTCAAGCGGCTGATGCCAGGCGTCTTTTACTGGAGCACCGCGCGGGCCGCCCAGAAAATGCTCGGTAACGTCGTCGATCTCGACGGTAAGGGAGGGCGCGGCGAATGACGCCCGGGCGCGAAGGTCTGGTCTGGCAGCAAGAGTCCGGCAGCGAGTGACGGCCTTATGAGTGGCGCCCCGGCGCAACTGGAACCATTTCGACCGTCCCGCCTCTGGCGGGGCGGGCATCCCCAGACCGTGATGGGCAGTATTCCCCTGCGACGGCCCCTGGTGGAGCGCCGCGCGCACCGGCTGCTGTCCTCGACCTCTGACGTTATCCTGGATTGTGGACGGGGGGTCCGGCTGCACGGCTACTACTCACCGGCCACTCACGTCGAAACCAGCCGGGGAGTGGCCGTATTGATCCACGGATGGGAGGGGAGTTCCGACTCCCTTTACCTCCTTTCCACCGGGGCCCATCTGCAGGCGCGAGGCTACGATGTTTTTCGCCTCAACCTCAGGGACCACGGACCCAGCCACCACCTCAACCCCGAACTTTTTCACTCCAACCGAATTCATGAAGTGGTGGGCGCCGTTGGGCATATCCAGGATCTGTTTCCGGACAGGCCTCTTTTCCTGGCCGGTTTCTCTCTGGGCGGGAATTTCGCCCTGAGGGTGGCCCTGCGTGCGCCGGCCAGGGCCATCCGTTTGCGCAAGGTCGTCGCCGTCTGCCCCGTGCTCGAACCCGCGAATACCCTGGCGGCCCTGGAATCGGGATGGGTCACTTACCGTCGGTATTTTCTTTTCAAATGGCGGCGTTCTCTGAGAAGGAAACAGGAGGCGTTCCCCGAACTCTACGATTTCCGCGATATCCGCCGGTATTCGACCCTGACCGATCTCACCGCCTATTTCGTGGAGTATTACTCGGGGTTTGCCAGCCTGGAGGCGTACCTGAAGGGATATTCCCTCACCGGCGACGTGCTCGAGCCCCTGGAGGTGCCGTCCCACGTCATCCTGGCCCGCGACGATCCCGTGATTCCGGCCGGCGACCTGGCCCGTATCGCCCGCCCCTCATGTCTCGACGTGACGCTGACCGGGGACGGCGGGCACTGTGGCTACCTGGAGAACTTGAGACTGGCAAGCTGGGCGGAGCGCCAGATCGGCGGGCTGTTCGACAGCGCGGGGGACGCATGAGCGGCCGAGCCCGGCGGGCCGGGCCGCTGGCAGACTGGGTCGTACTGGGCGCCGCCGCCCTGTTCATGGCTGCCGGTATGCTGACAGTGCGCTACCCGGAAACGTCGATCCTCCGCCTGGCGGCCTTTGGTTTGCCCGCCTGGCCGGCGTACGTTGCCGGCGTCGTGGAGATGGTGGCCGGGGCTCTGTTGCTGCACGGGCGCGCTCGCCCCTGGGCTGCTGTGGTGCTGATCGCCGTATCCCTGGCGGCCCTGACACTCAACTTCGCGTACCGGGAGCCCCGATCCGGCCTGGAGGCCCTCGGGCTGATGGTGCTGGCCGTGGTGGTCGTCCTGCTGGAAAAGAAGCGTTCCTAGCCGCCGGCAACACCGGCAACCGGGGACACGTCCTGGCCGAACTGCAGCTCGGCAAGCCGGGCGTACAGGCCGCCCTGGGCCAGCAGTTCCTGGTGCGTGCCGGTGGCCACTACGCGACCGGCATCCATGACGATGATGCGGTCCGCCTTGATCACGGTGGCCAGTCGGTGGGCGATGATCAGCGTGGTCCGATTCTCCTGCAGCCGATCCAGGGCTTCCTGGACCTTGCGTTCACTCTCGGCGTCCAGGGAACTCGTGGCCTCGTCCAGCAGCAGGACCGGCGGATTCTTCAGTATCGCCCGCGCGATGGCGATTCGCTGACGCTGCCCCCCCGAGAGCCGGACACCGCGCTCGCCCAGGTGGGCGTCGTAGCCTTCGGGAAGGGGCCGGATGAACTCGTCTGCCAGGGCGGCGTCGGCTGCCGCGATCACACTCTCGTCGTCGGCGTCTGGCCGGCCGTAACGAATATTTTCACCGGCGCTGGCGGAGAAAATGACGGTTTCCTGGGGGACGATGCCGATCCGCTCCCGAACGTCGGCGAGGGCCGCTTCGGCTATGGGCGTGCCGTCCAGGCGGATCAGTCCCGAATCCGGGTCGTAGAATCTGAGCAGGAGTTTGAAGACCGTCGTCTTGCCTGCTCCCGATGCGCCGACCAGGGCCACACTTTCTCCCGGGAGGACCTCGAAGCTCAGGTCGTCCAGGGCCCGATCGTCGGGGCGGGAGGGGTAGCTGAAGCTTACGTTCTCGAACCGGATGTGCCCGCCCCGGCCCGGAATCGGCTGAGGATTCGGCGGATCCGCGATGTCCGCCCGGGTATCCAGCAGTTCGGAGATGCGTTCCATGGCGCCG
>JASFOT010000280.1:0-3871 GCA_050116375.1 Gammaproteobacteria bacterium
GATTTCGCGGTGGTAAGCCCGGTGCGACCGACTGCGTCCCATCCCCGGGCCGTCTGGCTCCGATGGGAGGGGTTTCGTGAATTGGTCGCCGGTCTGCCCTTGCCGGTCTATGCGCTGGGCGGTCTGGACGAATCGGACCTTGAAGCCGCCTGGGATGCCGGCGCCATCGGGGTGGCGGGAATTTCCGCGTTCTGGTGATGACCCGGGACCGGCGCGGCGGGTATGCCCGCGGAGGGATCGGGGCGAAAAAGGCGGTCCAGAGCGATGACGACGGCGGCGGCGGTCAGGACCACGATCAGCCATTTGATGAATCGAACGCTCATTGTCGGATAATCCCCGCCGGACGGGTCATTCCCGATCCCCCGGGAAGGCGCTTGTCTCATCCGCCGGCGGAACCCTGTCTTTATCCTCGCCGGGAATCGCCCGGTCTCCCGTGAACCAGGCGCCCAGGTCCAGCAGCCGGCATCGCTCGCTGCAGAAGGGTCGCCAGGGCGAAGCCTCGGCGGACCAGGGGACAGCCGCGCCGCAGGTCGGACAAGGCACCCGAGTGGCCTTTTCGGAACCGGCGACGGGCATCAGCAGCAGGCGAGGACGAAGCTGACGTCGTCCGAAGTCTGAACAGGCCTTGCGCCGATGCCCTCCCAGTGAAGAAATCGAACCGTGAAACGATGCTGGCTGCCGCTGATTTCGGGATAAACATCGCACGGTGCCGACATGGTGACGCGCAGCAGTTGCGCCGGCGTTCCTCGATCGAGGGAATGCTGGAACAGGCCGTTCCGGGCCACCTGCGGCTGCCCCTTGGCGGCCTCGCGCGTCAGCCACAGGACCTGGGCGACGGCTTCGCACAGGGGCTTGATGCCCGAGAACCAGGCCTGGAAGTCGCGGACCCGCTGCTCGTAGGGCAGGCCGAGCCAGTGCTTGAAATCCGGCAGGTCGAATTCACAGGTGCCCCCGGGGATAGCGCTTCGATGCTTGATGGCGCTCAGGAATTCCGAGGCCTTGAGGTCCTGCATGTAGTGCGCGCCGGCAGACGACAGTTCCGTGCGCAGTTTCGACACCCGGTCGAGCAGCGCGTCCAGCCGGGCCTTGTCGACGCCGGGCCTGGAGCGGAACGGCGCGAGCTGGGAGACCTGCCGCTCCAGTTCCTTCAGGACCTCGCTGCGGATATCGCCCCGCCCGAGGATGGTCAGGATCTCGAGCAGGCTGCCGATGGCGGCGCGGCTGCTCCAGGTCGACGCCTGAAGGGAATGGTGATTGGCCTGCTGGGCGAGAAATTCCAGGCGCAGGAAAGTCCGCATGCGCTCCGCCAGCGGCTGCTCGTACGTGACGGTCCCGGCCGCGTCGTCGATCCGAGGGGCGTTTGCGACGTCTGAATTCATCCGGTTATTGTCCACGAGCCACCGGGCTACGGCAAACGCAGGCCCGGTGCCGAGAACTGCCCGCTGGCTGCCAGATCCCGATAAAAACCGTCCATTAAGGCGACAAGGGGCACCAGGTCTTTTTCCGATCCCTCGTTCAGGATGACGTCGTCGGCAATCGCGAGGCGTTCCTTCCTGGTGGCCTGGGAGTCCAGGATACGTCTGGCCCCGGCCTCCGTCTCGCCGTCCCGGGACTTCAGCCGCGAGATCTGGGACTCCTCGGCGCAGTCCACCACCAGAACCCGGTCCATTTTCTTTTCCAGCCTCGACTCCACCAGCAGGGGGATAACGTGGATCTGGTAGGCGCCTCCGGCGGCGGACGAGGCGGCCTCGAGTTCGGCGAGTATCAGGGGATGGAGAATTTCCTCCAGGCGCCTTCGGCTGGCGGTATCGGAAAATACAATCGTTCGCAATCCCGCCCGGTCGAGCGTGCCGTCCGGTTTCAGGATACGGACACCGAATTCGCCGACGAGGCGTTCCAGACCCGGGGTGCCCGGGGCCACCACCACCCGGGCCAGATCGTCCGTGTCGATAACGGGCACGCCCAGTCCCCGGAAGAGCCTGGCGACCAGGGACTTTCCCGAGGCAATTCCGCCGGTCAGGCCCACCCGCATCGGTCGATGGGTCGACATGCCGGTTGCGGTCATCGGCCTGTTATCGGAGCCCGGAAAAGGTGAGATAGGCGTCCATGATCTCGGAACCCCACATCATGGCGATCCAGCCGGCGGCGGCAAGGAACGGGCCGAAGGGGATCGGGGTCTGGGATTCGCGGCCCTTCAGCGACAGCGCCGCACCGCCCACGATGGCGCCCACCACGGCGGACAGGAGAATCGTCAGGGGCAGATATTGCCATCCCAGCCAGGCGCCGATGGCGGCGAGCAGCTTGAAGTCGCCGTAACCCATGCCTTCCTTCCCCGTGACCAGTCGAAACAGATGGTAGACCAGCCACAGGCTGAGGTAGCCGGCGACGGCGCCCAGGACCGCGTCGTGGAGGGAGGCGAAAGTACCGACCGAGTTGGGTGCAGAAGTTCCCAGGTTCACCAGGAGACCCAGCCAGAGGAGCGGTAGAGTGATGGTGTCCGGCAACAACTTGGTATCCAGGTCGATCCCGGACAGCGCGATCAAAGACCAGGTAAACAAGAGGGCGAACAGACACGGCCAGCCCGTGCCGAGCCGCCACGCCACCAGTACGGACAGCAGGGCCGTGCCCAGCTCGACGGCGGGATAGCGGCGGCTGATCCGGGTACGGCAGGCGGAACATTTCCCGCCCAGGAACAGAAAGCTCACCACCGGAATGTTTTCCCGGAAGGTGATCCGGTGACCGCACTCGGGGCAGGTGGAGGGCGGAGCAATCAGGTCAAAGCGCTCGCCGCTGGGGATTTGATCATGGCCGGTGAGCTCGGCGCACTGGGCGCGCCAGCTCCGGTCGAGCATGACCGGTAGCCGGTAGATGACCACATTCAGGAAGCTGCCGACCATGAGGCCGAGCACGAAAACAAGGCCGACAAAAACCGGCTGATGAGTGGTCAGGGCGTGAAAGAGGTCCACGTGCTAGGGCCTTTCCTGGTCTTTTCATCACGTCGTCCGGAGACGGCGCGGGATGACGGGATTCGGACCCTCCGGGTGCTCCCGCCGATCAGATCACGGCGCCGAGCTTGAAGATGGGCAGATACATGGCCACCACCAGGCCGCCCACCAGTACGCCCAGGATCGCCATGATGGCGGGCTCCAGCAGGCTGCTCAGGTTATCCACCGCCGCGTCCACTTCCGCTTCGTAGAAGTCCGCCACCTTGGCAGCCATTTCGTCGAGGGAGCCTGACTCCTCGCCCACGGCAACCATCTGCACCACCATGTTGGGGAAGAGTTCCGTCATCTCCATGGACCGTGCCAGGCGCTGGCCGGTGGACACTTCTTCCCGGATATCCAGGACCCCCTCCTGATAGACGATGTTGCCAGTCGCGCCCGCAACGGACTCCAGGGCTTCCACCAGGGGAACGCCGGCGCTGAACATGGTGGACAGGGTCCGCGCGTAGCGGGCAATGGCCGCCTTGCGCATGATCTCGCCGATGAGAGGTATTCTCAACAGCATTCGATCGAGGAAGTGGGCAAATTTCTTCGATCGCTTCTTGAAAAAGATCAGCGCCGCCACGGCGCCCACGAACAGAACCAGCAACAGCCATCCCTTGGTGCGCACGAATACGGAAAGGTCCACCACGGCCCGGGTGAATGCCGGCAGATCTGCGCCGAAACTGCTGAAGAGGCTCTCGAAAGTCGGGATGACGTAGATCAGCAGGATGGCGGTTACGATGATGGCGACGCCCACCACGGCCGCCGGATAGGTCAGGGCCTTCTTGATCTTTTTCTTGATGGCCTCGGTTTTTTCCTTGTAGGTGGCAATCTTGTCCAGCAGGGTTTCGAGAGCGCCGGACTGCTCGCCGGCGGCCACCAGGTTG
>JASFOT010000281.1:0-3864 GCA_050116375.1 Gammaproteobacteria bacterium
CCTTTAACCGTTCATCGTAAATGCACCGACTCACAGTATCACGGCGACCGCGTCGTGGCGGTGTTGTGGGCTTCCGGGGGTTTGTGGAAAAATGATCTCAAGAAAAAGGATCAATGCCTGATGGCGGATTTCATCGACGAGGACGGCTATCGAGCGAACGTCGGCATCATTCTGACCAACGGTAACGGCAGACTGTTCTGGGGCGGCCGTGCAGGTCGTGACGGCTGGCAATTTCCCCAGGGTGGTATCTATCCCGGGGAGTCTGCCACCGAGGCCATGTTCAGGGAACTGACCGAGGAAATCGGGCTGGTGGAAACCGACGTGGAGATCATGGGCAGCACGCGGGGCTGGCTGAGATACCGTTTGCCCCGTCGCTACATCAGACGAAACAGCCAGCCTGTCTGCGTCGGCCAGAAGCAGCGCTGGTTCATGCTGCGACTGGCGGCACCGGAGAGCCGCGTGCGGTTCGATCACACGAGTCACCCCGAATTCGATCGCTGGCGCTGGGTCGAATACTGGCACCCCTTGCGAGAGGTGATTTACTTCAAGAGGCGGGTTTATCGGCGGGCCCTGCAGGAACTGGGGAGGTTCGCATTCCCGAATGGCCCCCCGCCTTGCCCGCGGTCGCGCCCGGGAAAGGCGCACAGGGAGAGATAGGGCCACAGGGCGCCGTTGCTCCAGTGGCGCCCGGCCGGAAAGCAGATGAACGCCCCCCTCGTAGTGCGAGCCAGGCCACCCCTGCAGCAGAGAGTCGCCCTGATAGCCGCGTTGGCGATGGCGGCGGTGATGATCTGGGGTGTTTTTGAATGGGGCCGAAAGGCCGGTGGGCACGACGCCATCGAGGCGGCCAAGGCCCGGCGGGCACTCGGCGAGAAGGTCATCGATCTCGAGAAGGCCAACGAGGCGCTGCGTCGGGAGATCGCCCTCATGAAAGCGGCGGGCCGGGTGGATAGCCAGGCCTACGGGCGTGTCGCCCAGGAAATCGACGATCTGCAGTCCCAGATTGCGGAGCTGAAGGAGCAGCTGGCGTTTTACCGCGGAATCATGGCTCCGTCGGAGGGCCGTAACGGTCTCCAGCTCGAGACGGTGCAGGTCCGGCCGTCGGACGGCGAACGGGCCTTCCGGGTCAGTCTGGTGCTGATCCAGGCCGGGTCACAGAACCGACGGGTCTCCGGCTCCGTGCGGGCGGCCGTCGTCGGTACTGGTGCGCAAGGAGCCACCCGGGTCGAGCTGCGGGAACAGGATGGCGCCGAGCGGGAACTGAAGTTCCGATTCCGGTATTTTCAGATACTCGAGGGAGATGTGGAGCTGCCCGAGAGTTTCGATCCCGAGCGGATAGAAGTCAGGCTCGATCCTGATGGCAAGGGACAGGACAGCATCGACGTCACGTTCCCCTGGAATCTCGAAGAGGCATAGACACCATGTTCGGGAAATCACGCCGCGACCAGAAAGAAATCAAAACGCTCCTCGGCACGGGAACCCGCGTGGTGGGTCATCTGAGTTTCGAGGGCGGTCTGCACGTGGACGGAAGCGTGGAGGGGAATATCAGCGCGCCGCCGGGCGTCGAGGCGGCGGTGAGCATCAGCTCGACAGGCACCGTGGAAGGCAACGTCGAGGCGCCGGAGGTGGTGCTCAACGGAACCGTCAAAGGGGATGTGTTTGCAAGCGAGCGCGTCGAACTCGGGTCCACGGCACGAGTCGTCGGCAACGTAGTCTACAACCTGATCGAAATGGCCATCGGCGCGGAGGTCAACGGAAAGTTGATACACAGACCCGCGGGCCGTGCCGAGGCGGAGACCGCGCAGGATCCGGATTCGGCTTCCTCCTGAGCACGGACCGTTTCACGGCGAGGTCCAATACCGGTTAGAATGATTCTCAATTCAACAATGCGTAGCGAATATGGAAACCACTGCTGACCTGAACACTGCGCCCCCGGCTCCGCTGGTGTTTACCAACTCGGCGGCCAACAAGGTGGCGGAACTCCTGAAGGAGGAGAACAACCCGGCCCTCAAGCTCAGGGTGTTCATTTCCGGAGGGGGCTGCTCCGGATTTCAGTACGGCTTTACCTTTGACGAGAAGGTCGAGGAAGGGGACACCCGTATCGAAAATGGCGGCGTCACCCTTCTGGTGGATCCGATGAGTATCCAGTACCTCATGGGCGCCGAGATCGACTATCGGGAAGATCTTGAGGGAGCCCAGTTTGTCATCCGGAATCCCAACGCCACCACCACCTGCGGCTGCGGATCTTCCTTCTCCGTCTAGCCAGCGGGAAGGCGGTGAGGCTGCGACGAGCGTCGCGGATCAGGTTCTCGCCGCCATCGACCTTGGCTCCAACAGCTTCCACATGGTCGTTGCGCGGCTCGAGCACGGCCGGCTGTCCGTGCTGGACCGGATCAGGGAGATGGTTCGCCTCGGCGCCGGTCTGGACGAAAACGGACATCTTTCCCAAGCCGCCGCCGATCGGGCGCTGGACTGCCTGCGGAGATTTCGTGAGCGGCTGCAGAGCCTGAACGCTGAGAGCGTGCGAGCCGTGGGCACGAATACCCTGCGGCGCGCGCGAGACAGGGACGCCTTCCTCGCCAGAGCCTCAGCGGCGCTGGGGCATCCGATCGACGTGATTTCGGGAGTCGAGGAGGCCCGCCTGGTCTACCTGGGAGCGGCCCACGATCTGCCGGCGGATGCGGACGAGCGCCTGGTGGTAGATATCGGCGGCGGTAGCACAGAACTCATCGTGGGGCGTGGCTACGACGCTGAACGCCTGGAAAGCCTTTACATGGGCTGCGTCAGCCTGAGTTCGGCGTTTTTTCCCGAAGGAAGGGTGACCGACAAACGCTTTCGGCTTGCCCGAATTGCCGCCCGGCAGGAGCTGGAACCGGTCGCCCCCCGGTTCCGGGGGCACGGTGTGCAGCGGGCGTTTGGTACCTCCGGGACCATCCGGGCCACCGCCAGAATGCTGTCCGGCGACGACAATCCCTCGGGGATCGTCACCCGTCGCGGGCTCGACCGGCTCGAAAAGCAGCTCGTCAAGGCCGGGGACCTTCGGCGCCGGCGCCCCGGCGGGCTGGGAGAGCAGCGGGCACCCGTTTACCCGGGCGGGCTCGCGATCCTGATCGAGGTTTTCGAGGCCCTGGGAATCGAATCGCTGATGGCGGTGGACAGCGCTCTGCGGGAAGGCCTGCTGTACGACATGCTGGGCAGGATGACTGACGAGGACGCCAGGGAGCGCAGCGTCCGGTCGCTGGAGTCCCGCTTCCACGTCGATACTGAACACGCATCCCGGGTGGAATCCACGGCTCTCGATATCTACGGTCAGTTGGCTGCCGACTGGGATCTTTCGCAGGAGCTGCCGAAGCGCCTGCTGCGTTGGGCGGCTCGTCTTCACGAGATCGGGCTGGACATCGCTCACGCCAAGTACCAATTTCACGGGGCCTATCTGCTCCGGAACGCGGACCTGGCCGGTTTCAGCACGGGAGAGCAACTCCTGTTGTCCACCCTGGTTTCGAACCACAGGAGAAAAATCCGGCAGGAAACGCTGGAAGCCCTGCCCGCAGCCTGGCGGAACACGATCCTGCGTCTGGCCGTGGTACTGAGGCTTGCGGTACTGATCAACCGGAGTCGGTCGCCCGATCCGCAGCCGGCCATCAGCATCAGCACCGTACGAGGCGGGCTCAGGATCGGTTTTCCCGAGGGCTGGCTCGATGCCCACCCTCTCACCCGGGCCGATCTGCAGCAGGAAAAGAAATATCTCAGCGCGGCAGGCGTCCGCCTTCGGGCAGCCTGAAGCGCGGCGTGTCAGCCCTGGTAGATAGCTCCCAGGACGACCTCCCGATCCGCACCCGTGACTTCCGGTACATTTCCCGGGAG
>JASFOT010000282.1:0-3849 GCA_050116375.1 Gammaproteobacteria bacterium
GCACAACCAGGAAAAACAGCAACACCGGAAAAGTCACGAACAGGGCCCGCAGGCCCGCGTGCGCCGCATTCCGCGGATCAGGCGGCGGCGCGGCTGCCTTGGCGGCCCGCATCGCCGCAACCTGTTCACGTGTTTCCGGCGGTTCGGGGAAGATGGCGTAGGCCAGCCAGACGAAGAGCATGCAGGCCGCCCCGGATTTGATGAGGGCGCCCGTGATCATCACGGCGGCCGGTACGGACTCCGAGCCCAGCGCCGGCACCACCGCGAGACCGATGCTCATGAATGCCGCGATAATCGGGCTGCCGCCCCGCGCCGCGTAATTGAAAATACCGAACAGGCCGAGGCCGATGAGGACAACTCCGACGATCTGCCACTTGTGGATGGGAATCAGCAGCAGCAGGCCCGTGCCGAGGGCGATCGCAAGCATCAGGACAAACGACAACCCGCCCCTGAGGGCAGGCGCGGGAAGGGGCAGCGCGAGGATCGTTGCGGCGAGCACAGCGGCCAGATAGGAGGCATTCCATCCAATCACCTCTCCGCAGGCTAATGCCAGAGTCGTGCCGACGGCGAGTCGCAGAATCCTCCGCTGGCTGAGCAGGATCTCGGAGCTCCCTGTCGCCAATTTCCCCACCCGCCTAATACAGGTACGAGAAATAACTCAGCAGGCGAATATACAACCGGCCGAGCGTATTCATTAGCGGGTGCGCACCGGTGTAGACGATGACACTCGCCTGGGAACCGACACGGATGCCGATCCCTTCCTCGAGGACCTGCTCGTCGAGATCGATAATGACGGGAAAGCGCTGGGCGTCACGAAGCCAGTTCTGCTGGTTCTCGATCGTCGGCAATGTTCCGAGAGAGTCATTCCCGGTCGAGACCCCGAAACCGACGCTCCGAACCCGGCCCTTGAATACACGCCCGGGGCGCACGTCGAGAACGAACTCTGCTTCGTCACCGGATTTCAGGTTGCCCAGGTTGTTTTCCGTCAGGTCCGCCTGAATCCAGACGTCGTGAATGGCCACGAAAGTCATCAGCGGTGCCCCGGCCTGGGCGAAATTCCCCGCATCCACCCTCACGTCTGTCACCAGACCACGATCGGGAGCCACGATGGTGGTCCGCTCCAGATTGATGGCAGCCTGTTCCAGGGCGGCCCGGGCGGCAAGCAACCTCGGATTCTCTTCAGGTGCTGGACCCAGCTGAAGACGCGCTTTTTTCAGTTCGGCTTCGGCCGCCTCCACTCTGGCTTTCGCGCTCTCGAGACTGGCAAACGCTCCATCCAGACGGCGCTTGGAGACCGCTCCGGGATCTTCCTCGAAAATGTTCTCGAGACGCTCGAAATTCTTGCGGTCCTTCTCGAGATCCGCGCGAGCCGACTTCAGACTGGCCTCTGCAGACACCAGACCGGCAAAGGCCGCGTCGAGTTCCTGTTGGGTTGCCAGCAGTTCCGCTTCGGCGGAATCCCTGGTGAGGGCATAACGGGATACGTCGATCTGCAGCAGCCGCTCACCGGCCTCGACAAACTGATTGTTGCCGACGTCCACTGCGGACACCGTGCCGGACACTTCCGGGGCGACGGGCACCACGTATGCTTCCACGCGGGCCTGGCTGGTGACAGGGGTCAGCCGATCGCCGATGACGTACCACACGGTCAGGACAGCACAGATCATCAGGACGATCAGGGTCCAGCGCCGGACCGGGTCTTTTTGGCCCGTCTTCTGTGGCCGGTCTTCTTCTGGCGGCGGCCCGGCGGGCTCGACGTTCTCTGCCGCCGTTTCTTCCTCTGATCGTTTCTGGTCAGCCATATTTTCTTCTGTCTC
Source organism: Gammaproteobacteria bacterium (assembly GCA_050116375.1). Lineage (GTDB taxonomy): Bacteria > Pseudomonadota > Gammaproteobacteria > Steroidobacterales > XN24 > JAHEFR01. The sequence continues at coordinate 1,818 of JASFOT010000282.1, forward strand.
GCTTGCTCGTTACCAGTCAGGTCGGCGCCGTTCGCCCTCGGGAACCGGATCCGTCGCCCCGGGCTCCAGCAGATCTCCCCAGTCCGTCCTGTCCTCCATCATCTGCTTGTTCTGATCATCAACGAAGTCCTGTCCCTCCCGTATCTGCCAACCTCCGCCCAGGGCCTTGTAGAGGCCGACGACACTTACAACCAGTGCGCCCCTGTTGGCCACATACCGGGACTGTTGTGTAAACAGCGACTGCTGTGCGTCCAGGACCCGCTGATAGTCGGACAGCCCCTCTTTGTAGCGAAGCGTAGACAGGTCCACCGAGCGTTTCGCAGCCTCCACGGATTCGGCAAGAATTCGCTCCTGTTCAAGACCGCGCACATACGCCACCATGGAGTCCTCCACCTCCTGAGCCGCGGCGAGCACCGTGTCCTGGTAACTGATCAGTAGCTGTTGGAACCGCGCGTCCTGGATCCGGACATTGTTCTTGATGCGTCCGTAATTGAGTATGTTCCAGCTGAAAGCAGGCCCGCCCTGGAAAACCAGGCTGTCGGACCTGAACAATTCCCCGGGTCCGGAATCACCCGTCCTTGTCGTGTCTGTGCCGTCTGCCGCGGACAGGCCGATGGACCCTGCCAGGGTGAAGCTGGGATAAAGATCCGCTTCGGCGACGCCAATCAATGCGCTCTGCGCTCTGGCCTGTAGTTCCACCTGCCTGACATCGGGACGACGTCTGAGAAGATCGGCAGGGACGCCGGTGGCGATCTCTTCCGGCAGGGACGGAATTTCTCCAGCGGAGCCAAGTAAATCGGCCAGGTCTCCTGGCGGGCGGGCCAGCAGAGTACTCAGCGCGTTTCGCGCCTGGTCCAGCGTAATCTCGAACTGGGGAATCGTGGCCTGTGTACTCAGCAATAGCGTCCTGGCCTGCTGGACATCGAGTTCGTCAGCGTCCCCGTATCGAAAACGGATCCTGGTGATATCCAGACTGCGCTCCTGCAGCACCACGTTTTCACGCGCGACCCGGAGCTGTTCTTCGGCTGTACGAATCGCCGCGTAGGTTTGGGCGACCTGTGAAATCAGCAGAACCAGAGCGTTATCGTAGTTGGCGATGGACGCCGCAAGACCGGCATCTGCCGACTGGATACCCCGCCGGAAGCGGCCCCAGAAATCCATCTCCCAGGACACGTCCGCAGCCAGGTCGTACTGCCAGTAGTTGAGATCGCCGGCGGCGGTGTTCGCCCCGCTTTCGCTGCCCGACACCCGCGTCACGCCGCCACGCCCGCGCTGGAGCTGGGGATACTGATTCCCCACGGCGATCCCGAGCTGAGCGCGCGCCTCGAGCACGCGCAATCCCGCGACCTCCAGACTGTAGTTCTGCTCGTAGGCGGTTAGAATCAGCCGGTCGAGGACAGGGTCGCCGAAGACGGTCCACCACTCCACCAGCTCTGTCGGTGTCGCCGTCATGCCGGCACCGGCCTGTGACCATTGCTCTGGCAAATCGGCTTCGGGCTCGACGAAATCAGGGCCCACGCTGGTGCAGCCATACACACACGCCACGAGTCCGAGCAGCACAGAAAAGCATTGACCCGCCTTTGGCGGGCGGGCCCTGGGAACGTGAATGACTGCAATATCTTCGTGCAACGCCATGCAGTGTGACCATCTGAACCGACGCGATGGGCATATTAATGCATTCGGGAGTCGCCCTTCAGCAATTGCCCGGAAATGCCCTGAATGCCGCCGAGCCAATTGCGTGGCGGAGACCTCTCAACGAGCGCTGATGGCCCGATAGGCTGTCCCCGCCCCCCCTCTCGCCGCCTTGCCGTCAATACAAAGACAGGGATGATCGCAGCATCACCCCGGAAAATTGCCGGTCATTCAGATTCTGTATGATCCACACTTTTTTCCGACGAACTTGCAAGAGCTTTTTCCGCCCGGGTTGCGGCGGAACGCCCTGAAGCCATCGGGACCGGAGAATGTTCGAGAAAATGGAGGAGTGTTAAGCCATGCGCAGCAATTTCCGAGGCTCGGCCATGAGCATTGCCTT
>JASFOT010000283.1:0-3845 GCA_050116375.1 Gammaproteobacteria bacterium
TTCTCCGTAAACCAGCGCATCGGTCTTGCAGGCCTCGGCGCAGGCCGGGACTTTCCCGTGCCTCACTCGCTCCACGCAGCCGTCACATTTGAGGGCGGCCAGCCGGGGCGGCATGCCGTTGCCCTGCTCGTGGAAGGTGATTGCGTCGAATGGGCAGACGATGGCGCACATGGCGCAGGCAATGCACTGGCCCGGGTCCAGCAGCACAAGGTCGTGGTCCGTATCGCGGCTAATGGCGCCGGTCGGGCACACCTGGTGACACGGAGCCGGATTGCAGTGTCTGCAACGATTGGGAAACGACGTGTTGTAGGCACGTCCGGGCGAAACGTGGATCCTCGGACGGGGCAGTGGCTTCTCGAAGACCGCCCGCGACGGGTCCCGGCTGTGAGAATGTTCCACAGCGCAGGCAAACTCGCACTGGCGGCAGCCGATGCACCGCTCGGGGTTCACGAAGACGGTCTTCATGGGACACCCCCGAGTCAAGCTGGGGGCTCGATGTCCCCCTGACATTTACCCTTCAGCCAGGGGCCGAAGGCTCTATCTCAAGACTGGTAGAGCGTTGGCGGAATGCCATTGGGACAAGTACCTACCCGGGGGGTCGGCATTGGACAAATGGCCTGCCTGGCCAGCCTGCGCTACCCGCCTGATGTTCCCGCTGCGTGTTTCGATGCCGAGTTCCTGTTATAAGGAAATCTTATAAAAAATATAAAAATATTTGATTCGACATTATTTAAGGGGTCGCTAATTTATTGTCCCGGGTCACCGGAAAAAGGGCAGAGTTTCCGGCAACCGGTTCGCGAATGGGTCTCCGCTCGCGGACAAACGGACTATACCTATAACCAGCAGCAACGGAGACCAGGTCATGTCAGAACTACACCCGGTCGTCGCGGTCACCGGTTCTTCGGGAGCAGGAACCTCCACGGTGAAGACCGCTTTCGAGCATATCTTCCGCCGCCTCGAGCTTACAGCCGCGGTCATCGAGGGCGACAGTTTCCACAGGTACGATCGCGCTGCCATGGGCCGTGCGGTACAGGAGGCTGAAGAAAAAGGCACTCATATCAGTCACTTTGGCCCGGAGGCAAACCTCCTGAAGGAGCTGGAGGAGCTATTTCAGCACTATGGCCGGACGGGCGAGGGGCAGCGGCGCTTCTATATCCACGACGTGGAGGAGGGCCACAAATTCGGCCAGGAACCCGGGACCTTCACGCCATGGGAAGACGTGCCGAAGGATACGGACCTGCTTTTTTACGAGGGACTGCACGGCGCCATGGTCAACCAGGAGGTGGATATCGCCAATCATGCCGACCTCAAGATCGGCGTGGTGCCCGTCGTCAACCTGGAATGGATACAGAAGATCCATCGGGACACCTCCCATCGGGGCTACTGCGACCGTGACGTGACCCACACGATCCTGCGGCGGATGCCTGACTACGTCGAGCACATTACGCCACAGTTTTCCCGCACCGATATCAATTTCCAGCGGGTGCCCACCGTCGACACTTCGAACCCTTTCGTCGCCCGGGATATCCCGACGCCAGACGAAAGCTTCGCCGTGATCAGGTTCAGTGATCCCAAGAAATTCGACATCGATTTCCCTTACCTGCTGTCGATGCTGTATGGCTCTTTCATGTCTCGGCGGAACACCATCGTCGTCCCGGGAGGCAAGATGGGCCTCGCTATCGAGGTCATCGTCATGCCGATTCTGGAAGAGATGATGACCAGGCGCGACCGGCTCAGGGCGAAACGGTCCCAGACGGCGGCCTGATCACGGTGTCAGAAGCTTACCTCGCCGGACAGGATAAAGTCCGCGAAGGCGCGGGCTGCCGCCGAATACCGTTTGGCCGCGGGGCGGACGATGAACCACTGTCGTACCAGCGGAAATCCGCGAACCGGAAGTTCGCAGAGGCGCCTGGCCTTGAGCTCCAGTGCGATGGTATGCCGGGAGACAATCGCCAGTCCCAGTCCGGCCTCCACGCCGTACTTGATAGCTTCGTTACCGGACATGAAGAGGGTCCTGGAGAGATTTACGCCCTTGCGGCGGAGATATCGCTCTATGGCCTGTCGCGTGCCCGACCCGGGTTCCCGCAGCAGGAAGGTTTCGTCAGTGATCTCGGCGAGATTGACGGCCTTGCGTCCCGCCAGCGGGTGGTCGGTTGCGGCGATGACGACCAGCGGGTTATCCATAAACGGGATGGCCTCGAGCTGACGTTTCTTCGGCGGAAAGCCCATCAGGACGATGTCCGCCTCGTTCGTTTCGAGCTGGGAGAGAAGCGCCTTGCGATTGGTCACATCGAGACTGACCCGGATGCCCGGATAGAGGCGGTGGAACCCGGCCACGGCCTGAATGGCGTACTGGCTGACGGTAGTGGCGACGGCGATGGACAGGGCTCCCCGTTTGAGTCCCTTGATCTCGTCCATGACCTCGCTGATCTCGTCGACCTTGGCGATGATCTCGCGGCTGTACCGCTCCAGTTCACGGCCTGCTTCCGTAAGGCGAAGGCCCTTGCCGGCTCGGTCGAAGAGCGGCATGCCGACGGCGTTTTCGAGCTGTTTGATTTGCATGGAGACGGCCGGCTGGCTGAGATGGAGGTCCTCCGCTGCCCGTGTGAGGCTGGAACGCCTCGCGGCCTGGGCGAAGATTGTCAGCTGGCGGAGAGTCAGGTGCACCGGGGTCCTGGATTGAGCATAAGAAAAAATAATGGGAAAAATAATTATATATGAATTTCACTTATAGTTGGCGGGGCCTATAGTCAGGGTCTGCGCCACACAGCGTGCGAGGACGGAACTATGAGCAACAAGACCTATCAGGCAGGCGTCAAGGAGTATCGGGAAACCTACTGGGAGCCGGAATACGCGCCCAAGGACACCGATATCCTCGCCTGTTTCAAGGTGACCCCCCAGCCGGGCGTGCCCCGGGAAGAGGCGGCGGCCGCCGTGGCGGCCGAATCATCCACCGGAACCTGGACGACGGTCTGGACCGATCTGCTGACCGACCTGGACTATTACAAGGGAAGAGCCTATCGAATCGAGGACGTCCCGGGAGACGATGAATGTTTCTATGCCTTCATCGCCTACCCGCTGGATCTTTTCGAGGAAGGATCAGTCGTCAACGTCCTGACATCTCTGGCCGGCAATGTGTTCGGATTCAAGGCTATACGGGCGCTCCGGCTGGAGGACATCCGGTTCCCCCTGGCATACGTCTTGACCTGCGGCGGGCCGCCCAACGGCATCACCATGGAACGGGACCGGTTAAACAAGTACGGCCGACCGCTGCTCGGCTGCACCATCAAGCCGAAGCTGGGTCTCTCGGCCAAGAACTATGGCCGAGCCGTATACGAGTGTCTCCGCGGCGGGCTGGACTTCACCAAGGACGATGAGAACATCAATTCCCAGCCCTTCATGCGCTGGCGGCATCGATTCGAGTTCGTCATGGAGGCCGTCCAGAAAGCGGAGGCCGAGACCGGGGAGCGGAAGGGTCATTACCTGAACGTTACGGCTCCGACGCCCGAGGAGATGTACAAGCGAGCCGAGTTTGCCAAGTCCCTGGGTTCGCGCATCATCATGCACGACTTCCTGACCGGCGGTTTCTGCGCCAATACCGGACTGGCCAACTGGTGTCGCGAAAACGGCATGCTGCTGCACATCCACAGGGCGCTGCATGCCGTGCTGGACCGGCATCCACGCCACGGCATTCATTTCCGCGTGCTGCTGAAGTGCCTGCGGCTTTCCGGCGGCGATCATCTCCATACCGGAACCGTCGTGGGCAAGCTCGAGGGAGACCGCGAGGCGACCCTGGGCTGGATCGACCTGCTGCGGGAGCAGTATGTCGAGGAGAATCGTTCCCG
>JASFOT010000284.1:0-3841 GCA_050116375.1 Gammaproteobacteria bacterium
CGAGACTTACGATTTACTTGCCCGGCCGGCGTAACACCATCGAACCGGAAAGCGGTTTCCGACTATCGGGACATCGGAAATGACAGGCAAGCAAAAGCACCCGGCCTCCCCCGAGTGGGTCGTGCTCAAATACGGGGGCACGAGCGTTGCCGCCGCCGGCAACTGGCCCATGATTGCCGGTGTCCTGCGCGAGCGACAGGCAAACGGCCTCAGGCCCGTGCTCGTTCATTCCGCCCTGGCCGGAGTCTCCGATCGGCTTGAGAGCCTGGCGCGTCAGCCCGCCGCGGACGACCGCGATGCCCTGGTAGAGCAGGTAGCGGACTTCCACAACCGGCTGGTGGAGGAACTGGGCCTGGATCCTCCGCAGGAGCTTGTTCGGCTCGTGGAGGAAATGCGGCGGCTGGCAGCAGGCATTGCGCTGACCGGGGAGGCCAGCCCGCCACTGGAAGCGCGACTGATGGCCCTCGGGGAACTCATGGCCTCGACCATCATTGTGGCTTACCTGCGCGGTCAGGGGTTCGATGTCCTGGCGGCCGATGCCCGGGAAGTGCTGCGCAGCAGGCGAGTCCACTCGGCCCACGATCCCCGCCGCTTTCTCGCGGCCGTCTGCGACAGCGACAGGGATACCGGGCTGATCGACCGATGGAGCGGTCAACCGGGAGTTGTCGTTACCCAGGGATTTATCGCCTCGGACGACCGGGGACGTACCGTGCTGCTGGGGCGAGGGGGCTCGGACACCTCGGCGGCGTATTTCGCCGCCCGGCTGGGCGCGAGCCGCCTGGAAATCTGGACCGACGTGCCCGGGATGTTCAGCGCCAATCCCCGCATCATTCCCTCCGCCCGGCTGATCCGCAGGCTGAGTTTCTCAGAGGCCCAGGAAATCGCCGCAACCGGCGGCAAGGTGCTGCATCCCCGTTGCCTGCCCATTGCGCGACGGGCCGGAGTCCCCGTGCAGATTTTCGACACGGCGCGACCGTCGGTGGACGGGACCGTGATCAGTCCGGCCGGGGACGCCGACGGGCCGCGAATCAAGGCCGTATCGGCGCGTCGCGGACTGACGCTTGTCTCCATGGAGTCTCTGGGCATGTGGCAGGAAGCAGGTTTCCTGGCGCAGGTGTTCGGCGTTTTCGCCGAGCTGGGGCTTTCCGTGGACCTGGTTTCCACCTCCGAGTCGGTGGTGACGGTAACACTGGACGAAGCCGGTCCGGCGCTCGATGAATCCGTGCTCGAGGATCTGTCGCGGAGGCTCGAGGCCCACTGCCGGGTCCGGGTCATGACGCCCTGTGCCGCCGTCAGTCTGGTCGGCGCCCGGATGAGGGCGAATCTTCATCGGCTGGCACCGGCCCTGGAGGCTTTCGAGGAACACGAGATCTACCTCGTCAGCCAGGCTGCCAGCGATCTGAATTTCACGGTGGTGATCGAGGACGACCAGGCAGAGCGGGTGGTGCGTGATCTTCACGGCCTCATCGTGGAGGGCGAAGAGGCCGACCTGCTGTTCGGGCCCACCTGGGAGCAGTTGACCGCCAATGAACCGGCAATCCGCCGGCGGGCGACGCCCTGGTGGGAGCAGCGTCGGCAGGAACTGCTGGACCTGATGGCCTCGCGTTCGGCGGCATACGCGTACGACAGCGCCACACTGGACAAAGCGGCCGGGGCGCTTTCGAGCCTCGCGTCCGTGGACAGGATCTTCTACGCCATCAAGGCCAATCCCCATCCCGGCGTCTTGCGGGTGCTGCGCGCCGCCGGGCTGGGAATGGAGTGTGTGTCTCCCGGTGAGCTGCGCCGGGTGTTTGAACTGTTCCCCGATATCGATCGCGCCGAGGTGCTGTTCACGCCCAATTTCGGTGAGCGCAATGAGTACGTGGAGGCCTTCTCCGCGGGTGTCAGGGTGACGGTGGACAGCCTGTATCCGCTGCAATTCTGGCCGGAAGTTTTCGAGGGTCGGGACATTTTTGTGCGGATGGACCTGGGTGAGGGAAGCGGGCACCACCAGCACGTGCACACTGCCGGCGTCAGGTCGAAATTCGGCATCGGGCTGGAGGACCTGGAGGCTCTCCGCAAAAGCTGTGCCGCTGGCAACGTTCGGGTGGTGGGTCTGCATGTTCACGGGGGCAGCGGCATTCGGGACCCGTTGCACTGGCAGCGGGTGGCGAAGGGTCTTATCGAGGTCGCCGGTGGACTGCCGGATGTCCGGGTTCTGGATCTCGGCGGCGGGCTGGGAGTGCCGGAAAAAGAGGGTGATGCGCCGCTGGATCTCGCCGCCCTCGATCGTTCCCTGACCGAGATACGGGCCGCCCTGCCCGGGTGCCAGCTCTGGCTCGAGCCCGGACGTTATCTGGTTTCCGAAGCCGGTGTTTTGCTGGCGAAAGTCACGCAGACCAAGACCAAGTCGGGGGCTCGCTTCGTGGGCATCGCCACCGGAATGAACTCGCTGATCAGGCCGGCGCTTTACGGCGCATATCACCGCATTGTCAACCTCAGCCGGCTTGAGGGGCCTCCGGCCGGGCTCGTTACCGTCGTCGGGCCGATCTGCGAGACAGGCGATCGGCTGGGCCGGGACCGACTGCTGCCCGAGACCCGGGAGGGAGACGTCATGCTGATCGCCAACGCGGGGGCCTACGGCTATGCCATGAGTTCACGCTACAACCTGAGGGAGCCGGCCGAGGAAATCATGCTCTGAGATGCCGGCCGCGTTCGGGTGATATTCCCGGGCGCCTTGCCGATCAGCGGACGTAATAGGGCAACGCGTTGGGGCTGAATTCCCTGGGATCGGCGCCTTCGAGGAACTCGTAGGGGGCGCGCCGGTTGTCCAGTCCATCCACGTAGTACCGCTGCTCCTCCAGATCGTGGAACACCTCGAGGGTACTCAGGTGAACGGGCACGGTGTAGTAGTTGAGGCCATGCGCCATCGCGGTTCGCCACAGCCCGCCCTCGAGATCGTAACTGTCGCTGACCGAGATCTGCCAGCTGTCCTCGTCCACATAGAAGACCCGGCGCGAGTACACGTGGCGCATCCCGTCCTTGAGGCGGCCCTCCACGACCCAGACACGGTGGAGTTCGAATCGCACAAGTTCCGGGTTTACGTGGTCGCGATGCAGAACGTCGTCGTACTTGAGATCCGAGCTGTGAATCCGGTAGGAGTTGTACGGGATGAGCAGTTCCCGCTTGCCGAGAAGCCGCCACTCGTACATGTACGGTGAACCGTTGAACAGCTCGAACTCGTCCACGGTGCGAAGGCCGTCGGTGTCGGCCCCGGGCATGCCGTATCCGAAAGTGGGCGTCCTGACGACGCGCTTGAGGGCCCGGTTGTAGAGCCAGCTCTTCCTGGCGCTCTCGGTCTGATCGATGGGTTCGATGATCAGGCCGCCGTCGCCGGCCAGGAATGATGGCTCGATGGTTCGGCTACGGTAGCCGATCATCAGGTTGGGATATTTCCTGGTGAATGGGGTCGGTTCGCGGACGCCGTAAGGGAAGCCGATATCCAGTTCGGCCAGCACCACCGAGTAGCGTCCTTTTCTCGTAACTGCCGCCTTGCCGTTGGTGCGCTTGACGCGGATGCCCCGCCATCGGAGGTTATGGTTCCAGATCACTTCCACGCCCGTCTCGGGAATCGGGAAGGGGGAGCTGACCCGAGCGTTACGGACGCCACCCTTGCCCTCTGTCGACAGCTCCGCGAGGCGGGCATTCTCCTGGACCGCCTCGTAGACCCAGTCCGGATAGGACGCCGTCCGGCGCGTACGGTAGACGTTCATTCTCCAGCTGTCCGGATAAGCCTGGAGAAGCGCTTTCTGGCCTTCGGAGAGGTGCCCGGAGTGCTGGTCCAGGTTGTCCGCGGTGACCG
>JASFOT010000285.1:0-3839 GCA_050116375.1 Gammaproteobacteria bacterium
TATTCCCGGTCGGGCACAAGTCTTTCACAGAACGACTGACAATACCGCAACTCCGTGCGACCGGGAGCGGAGGACAGATGTCAGTCGCCAGCGACCGTCCGCGCGACTGTTCGCGAGAGGAGAGGTCTGAGGTATCCATGGTGCTCGCGGGTTTGAGTTCGCCGGTAGTGGCCGTTCAGTTGGGGCGCGGCGCGTGGCAGTTTTCGTCGCCCGGACGCGCCTGCCGAACCGCTTCGTGAGATAATCGGCGGCTCGGTTTCTGAATCATGCCCAGAGTTTTTCGATGTTTGATTTTGTCTCCCGACGCGCTCCCGGGATTATCCTGGTCGGTCTCTTTTTGTCGGCGTGCGGCTCTTCTTCGGACGAAGACAAGTCGCTCACGGCGCGCGATTCCGCTGCGGCGACCGGGGTGATCACCGTTACCGCGCCTCCGACGGCCCGGATCGAGTCGGTCGAAGACGTCTACCATGGAACGGCCGTTGCCGACCCGTACCGGTGGCTGGAAGACTGGGATGACCCGGAGGTTCGGTCGTGGTCGGCGGCTCATAATGCCTATGCCCGCACGATCCTCGAACGGCTGCCGGAAAGACCGGCCGTTCGGAAGCGCATCAGCGAACTGCTGACGAAGCCCCAGGGCGTTCGCTATTTCCGCCTGCGGCTCACCGGCGCAAATCAGCTGATGGCGATGAAGCAGGATCCGTCGAAACAGCAGGACCTGCTGGTCCTGATGGGGCCGGAGGGCGATCCCGCCGACGAGCGGCCCCTGGTGGATCCCAACGAGATCGACCCGTCCGGCGGCATGTCCATCGACTGGTACGAGCCATCATGGGATGGCTCCATGGTGGCAGTTTCGCTTTCCTCGGGAGGTTCCGAGTCCGGCGATCTCTATCTCTACAGTGTCCCCACGGGTGAACCGCTGGATGTGGTGATCCCCCGGGTCAACGGCGGTACCGCCGGCGGGGATCTGGCATGGCTGGCGGACGATTCAGGGTTCTACTACACCCGATACCCCTTGCCGGGTGAGCGTCCGAAGGAGGAAGAGCTGTTCTACCAGAAGGTCTGGCGGCACATCCTCGGCACGCCGGTCAGCGAGGACCTGTACATGCTGGGCACCTATTTTCCCCGCATCGCGGAGATTCGCCTGATGGTCGATCCCGCCACCGATCGGCTGCTGGTGTGGGTACAGAACGGCGATTCGAATCGGTTCGAACTGTACCTGAGACAACCCGGCGGGGAGTGGACCCGGTTTGCGCGCTATGACGACGGCGCCACCCAGGCTGTCTTCGGTCCGGGCGACGCGCTGTACGTCATTTCCCGGGACGGTGCGCCCCGCGGCCGCCTGCTAAGACTCGACGCCAGTGATCCGGACCTGGATGAGGCCGTGGAGATTATTCCCGAGGGCGACGGCGTCATGTTCCACAGTTTTTACTATCGCCATTCGCCCAGCCTGGTCGTTACCAACGAGCGGATCTACCAGCTGTTCCAGGTGGGTGGTCCCGTCGAACTGCGGGTGTTCACGCTCGACGGAGAGCCGTTGGCGGAGCCCGCGCAGGCACCGATCTCGGCCGTGGATGGGCTGGCACCGGCCGGCGGGTCCGATCTCTACTTCGGCAGCCATTCCTATGTGTCGCCGACCCAGTGGTACCGATACGACAGCGAAGAAGACACCACCGGGGAACTCGCCATTTCCTCGGAACCCCTTGTGGACTATTCGGACGTGGAGGTGGTCCGGGAATTCGCCACCTCGAATGACGGCACCCGGGTGCCCGTGAACATCCTGCTGCCGGAAGGCTTCGCCAAGGACGGTGCCGGCGCGATAGTCGTCACCGGGTACGGGGGTTACGGCATGAGTCAGGAGCCCTGGATGTCTGTGTCGCGGCACATTCTGTTCGAGAATGGCGTGGCGTTTGCGGAGGCCAATCTTCGCGGCGGGGGAGAGTACGGCGAATCCTGGCATGCCCAGGGCAGACTGACCAACAAGCAGAATGTCTTCGACGACTTCGCTGCGGTAATTCGTTACCTGGTCAGGGAAGGCTATGCGTCACCGAATCGTGTCGCCATCGTCGGCGGCAGTAACGGCGGCCTGCTCATGGGCGCCACCCTGATCCAGCATCCGGATCTGGCGGCGGCTGTCGTATCCCACGTGGGTATCTACGATATGCTGCGGGTAGAGCTGGATCCCAACGGTCAGTTCAATATTCCGGAATTCGGTACTGTCAAGGATCCCGGTCAGTTCGGGGCCCTCTATGCCTACTCGCCCTACCACAACGTCGACGACGGAACTCGCTACCCGCCTATCCTGATGGCGACCGGCGCCAACGATCCCCGGGTGAATCCCGCTCACAGCCGCAAATTCGCGGCCCGGCTCCGGGCGGCCCAGGATGACGAGGCTACGGTTCTTTTGCGTACCAGCGCGGCCACCGGTCACGGTGGCGGCACGCCCCTGGACGAGGTGATCGAGCTGCTGACGGATCAGTACGCCTTTCTCTTCTACCACCTGGGCGTTCCGGTGGGGACGGGAGAGACTGATTGAGGGGTGACGTAGCTTCACGCTCCTGATTCGGAAAGCTACTCACCGGTTGCCGTGGCCCGCTGATCCCGCTGTACCAGGCGATGCGGACAACCGACAGCCCGGCAGGCAGGATGCGGGGATACGTAGAGGTCACGGGAAGCGATACGCGGCTCCGTTGAGCTCTGGTCACGCGCCAGAGTCGACATCCCGGGCCCCGTCAAAGAACGGCGGTCTCGATCAGGGCTTTACCCGGACCACCGCGTTCAGGCGCCTGGACGCTGACATGGAGTTGGTCACCAGGCAGGTGGACTCGGCTTTCTGGAGTATTCGATGGCCTTTCTCCTGGTGGCTGTCGGACGGTACTTCGAGGGTGGCGTGGAGCACAAATTCCGTGAATCGCATGGAACCGTCAGAGCGTTCGAGCTTGCCTTCCGCATGACACTCGACAGATGTCCACGGGAGCCGGGAAGCCCTGGCGATGGCTCGGAAGCTCAGGATAAAGCAGTTGGCGACCGCCGCGACCAGCAGGGTCTCAGGGGACCACCGATCGCCGGGACCGCCAAACTCCGCGGGCGGGGCGGTCAGTATGGCCTCTACGGCCTCGGCGGACACGTGAACGTGGCCCTCCGGTTCTCCCTTGGCCGCCACCCGATAAAGATGAGGAAGGTCTTGCATCGTGAATCTCCGGGCGTCTTTCAATGGTGCATGCAATCTGGGCAGTCCCGGGCCCTGTTCCGAATCCCCTGAACCACCATCGAGAGTATTTTAGCGAATTCTAATGTGCATGTCCGACTCCGCACGTGAAATCTGTCTGCTGGAGAAGCTCAGCCCGGGGGTCCCGCTGCCCGACCGAGGGAACCCGGCAGTACTGGATGCGTCGAATCAATCATGAACCGAAGAGACATCGCCGATGCATAAAATCGATATGTCACGAACACAGCGCCGACCAGGGCTGCACGCCGGACTCTGTCTGTTTCTGATCACCACCTGGCTGGCCGGCCCGGTGGCCCAGGCACAGGAATCGGAGGCTCGGGCGCTTGCGGACAGAATGCTGAAAGCCCTGGGTGGCCGCGCGACCTGGGCGCAGCTGAGGAACACGATCAACGGCTCACAGCAGAATCGTGCGGAAGAGCCGACCGTGGTTTATACAGTCATCACAATGGATTTCGAGCGCCCGCGATTCCGAATAGAGACTACCGCCCGGGACCTGCATCTTGTCCGAGTGGTGGACGGTGACAGGAGCTGGCGTCTGAGCCGCGTCGGCCGCATCGAGGACCTGCCCGCCGAGCGTTTCAAAGAGGACATGCAATGGTACGCCTCGCACCTT
>JASFOT010000286.1:0-3821 GCA_050116375.1 Gammaproteobacteria bacterium
TGTCGCGGCCGCCGCCTCGAGGATCGTTCGGCTCGCCAACGCCCGCAACGGAGAGGGCTTCATCGCTGTCAGCGCCGAGGCGAGGAAAAGTTTCTGGCAGGAACGCGCCCGCACCGCCGCCATCGCTGCCCACACCAATGCCTTCAAGCTGAACGAAGACGTCGTCATTCCCCTCGAGCGCCTGGCGGAATACAGCGAGGGGGTGGAGCGCATCAATATCGTCCAGTCCATGCGTAACAAGCTGCGCATGGTGGACGAGCTGATCCCGTATCTCCGGGACGAAGTCGCGGGTCTCCACCGGGTCTCCGAGTACGAGGCGACCGCCGAGTGGACCAGGAGCATGCGGACAAAAGTGGATGCGGCCCTCGACCATCTGCGCGCGGTCCGCACCCGGTGGACGGCATTGCTCGAGCATCTGGACGATCCCGCGGATGCGCATCGTGACCTGCTCGACGAGTCTGCCACCGCGCAGCTGCGGGACGGCGATACCCTGCTCAGTCTGTTATTGAGGCGTTCGCTGCGAATCTCCTACAGGCGCGAGGTAGAGCGCCCGATCAAGGAGTTTTTCGGCGGCAGCGAAATGGAACCGGTGCGCAGCGAGATTGACGCCATCCACGCCCGGGTGCTGTCGAGCCGCCTGTTCGTCGCCCTGCACATGCATGCAGGCGACGGCAACGTCCATACCAATATTCCCGTCAACTCCAACGACTACGCCATGATGCACGAGGCCGAGCGCATCGTGGACCAGGTCATGGCCCTGGCGAAATCCCTGGGCGGCGTCATCTCCGGCGAGCACGGCGTCGGCATCACCAAGATGCAGTACTGCGATCCGCGGCAGACGGAGGCCTTCACCGAGTACAAGAAGAAGGTCGATCCCCGCGGGGTGTTCAACCGCGGCAAGCTCATGCCCGGCTCCGGTCTGCATGATGCCTATACGCCGTCGCTGCGGCTGGTGCAGCAGGAGGCCCTGATCCTCGAGGAGAGCGACCTCGGCACCCTGAACGACGAGATCAAGGATTGCCTGCGCTGCGGCAAGTGCAAGCCGGTGTGCACCACCCACGTACCCGGTGCCAACCTCCTCTATTCGCCGCGCAACAAGATTCTCGCGACCGGGCTGATCATCGAGGCGTTCCTGTACGAGGAACAGACCCGGCGCGGCATCTCACTGCGTCATTTCACCAAGATGAACGACGTGGCCGATCACTGCACGGTCTGCCACCGGTGCCTCTCTCCCTGCCCGGTGAATATCAACTTCGGTGAAGTCACCATCCGCATGCGGACCATTCTTCGCGACCGGGGGCACAAGCGTTTCAGCCCGGGCACCTGGTTTTCCATGGCCTTCCTGAACGTCACGGATCCCGCCACTATCAAGCTGATGCGGAAGACGGCGATCGGATGGGGCTTTCGCGCGCAGCGCTGGGCCCATCGGCTGCTGAAGAACACGGCGATGATTCGCGAGGGGCGTCGCCCGACCTCGACCACGGGCAACCCATCCGTCCCCGCCCAGGTGATTCATTTCGTGAAAAAACCGCTGCCTGCCGGGCTTCCCGCTCGTACCACGCGGGCAATGCTCGGGCTGGAGGACGACCGGATCGTTCCGATCCTGCGCGACCCCGCCAAGGTGACTGACCAGTCGGATGCGGTGTTCTATTTTCCAGGCTGCGGCTCCGAGCGGTTGTTCAGCCAGATCGGTCTGGCGACACTCGCCATGCTTTACGAGGTGGGGGCAGAGACGGTCCTGACGCCCGGTTATCTGTGCTGCGGTTACCCCCAGAGCGCGGGTGGGGACGCGGAGAAGGGCCGGCAGATCAACACCGAGAACCGGGTGTTGTTTCATCGGGTAGCCAACACGCTGAACTACATGGACATCCGCACGGTCATCGTCTCCTGCGGCACCTGCATGGATCAGCTCGTGAAGTACGAATTCGAGCAGATCTTTCCCGGCTGCCGGCTGCTCGATATCCACGAGTACCTGATGGAGAAGGGTCTGAGCCTGGACGGCGTGGAGGGGGTGCAGTACCTGTACCACGATCCCTGCCATACGCCGATGAAGCAGCATAGCCCGGTCAAGGTGGCCGGCGCTCTGATGGGGCAGGAAGTGCTGCTTTCCGACCGCTGCTGCGGAGAGGCGGGCACCTTCGCGGTTTCCCGGCCGGACATCGCCACCCAGGTCCGATTCCGCAAGGAGGCCGAGTTAAAGCTCGGTATTCAGGAGCTCACCGGCAGTCGCCGCGCGCGAGACGGCAACGTCAAGCTGCTGACCTCCTGCCCGGCATGCCAGCAGGGGCTGTCGCGCTACGCCGACGACACGGGTCTGGACACCGATTACATCGTGGTCGAACTTGCGAACCGTATGCTGGACGAGGGATGGCAACAGCGCTTCGTCGAGCAGGCGCGGTCCGGAGGAATCGAGAAGGTATTGCTCTAGCGCTTCGGTACCGGCTGCCTTCCTGCCGGAATCAGCCTGCCCGGGCGTTCCGGCGCCATGGCTGCAATGTGGTTCAATGCTACGTCCTGCCAATTGAGTCAGGTGGCAAGCGAGACGACCGTTGAAGCAAAGAGATAACGAGCTGATTTTTCAGAACAGGATCTTTTTCTGGATCGCGCTTACCGCCGCTGGGCTACTGCTGGTCCCCCTGGTCGCAATGCGGTTGAC
The DNA here is from genome assembly GCA_050116375.1 of Gammaproteobacteria bacterium. Lineage (GTDB taxonomy): Bacteria > Pseudomonadota > Gammaproteobacteria > Steroidobacterales > XN24 > JAHEFR01. The sequence goes on from JASFOT010000286.1 coordinate 2,657, forward strand.
CGCCGAGGTCATCTGGGACGTGAGGGATTTCGTCGTCATAGGATTTCTCTTGTTTGTCGCGGGGAGCTCCTGGGTCCTGGCGGCGAGGAGGGCGCCGCGCAGGCACCGAGCTTTCATCGGCGGCATGTTCATCGCAGCACTCCTGTACATATGGGCGGAACTTGCTGTTGGTGTCTTTACGGACCTGGGGAGTTGATCTGAACGTTACGCCAGCGCCTGTCTCGCGGGCCGCTCGAAGGCATGCATGCGCCTTTTACGGGCCGCCGTTCGATTCCTGGCGCCTGAGCTTTTCCATCACTTCCCGGAAACGGGGCAGGGCACGCAGGGAATCCAGATCCGAATCGTTTTCGGCCCACTTGGCAATCGCCATCCCGCGCATGCTGGCTCGCTCCAGGCAGTCCAGCGACCGTTCCGGTTCGCCAATTCGGGCAAAGCCGCAGGCGACGTTGTACAGCGTGTCCGGGTTGTCGCCATCGATGGCCAGTGAGCGTTCGGCGAACTCGATCACCTTTTCCTTCTCGGCGAGCTCCACGAGGCCGCCCAGGGCCAGGTTCAGGGCGCGAGTGTCGTCGGGATTGAGCTCGAGTCTGCGCTCGGCCCGCTCTGTGCCCCGACGCGCCGCGGCGAGTGCCTCTTCGTCCCGGCCCAGCGTACGGTAGATCTGGCGCAGCAGGATAGGTGCCTGAAAATCCTCCGGATCGATCCGCTCGGCCCTCTCGAAAAGCTCGGTGGCGTGCTGCAGCTCGCCCTGCTGGAAGCACACCCGGCCGTAGAAATACCACGCGTCGAAAAGCTCGGGATCGAGGTTGAGGGCGGTCTCGAACTCCGCAATCGCCGCTGTGCTGTCGCCGCGGACGAAATGGCTGAGTCCGCGCGAGACGTGTGATTCCGCCAGGCCGGGGAGCAGCTCCAGCGCTTTCTTGCTGGCCCTTTCGGCCGCAGTCAGGTTCGCCTCGCTGGCGTCCCAGTACATGCAGATCATGGCGTAACTATCCGCCAGGGCGGCCCAGGCGCGCGCATATCCAGGGTCTGTTGCCACGGCCTTCTCGAACATCTGCACGGCGAAAGCCATGTTTCTCGTGCCCCAGCGGCGGAAGTAGTGTTGGCCCTTGAGGTAATACTCGTAGGCCCTGGCGTTCGCAGTGGTGCTGCACTCCTGCTTGCT
>JASFOT010000287.1:0-3803 GCA_050116375.1 Gammaproteobacteria bacterium
CCGTACTGGGCAGCTTTCGCGGCTACGATACGCTGGGCGAGGTGTTCGTCGTCTTTACCGCCGGCATCGGCGTTCTGTTCCTGCTTTCGGCCCGACGCTCCCGCTCGGGGCAGAGACGTCCACGATCCGATGCTACGGAGATCGGCTTACGGGATGAAATTCTGCTGCGTGTCGTCGGTCGGCTGCTGGTGCCCTTCATTCTGCTCTTCGGTCTTTACGTCCAGTTCCACGGAGAGTACGGCCCAGGCGGGGGGTTCCAGGCCGGCGCCCTTATCGCAGCCGCCTTCATCCTTTATGCGCTGATCGAGGGCGAGGAGCGGACGCTACATGCGCTCCCCCGACGTGTCCTGAATGGGCTCATGGTCGGGGGTGCGCTGCTTTATGGCGCCGTCGGCGTGGCGGGCATGCTGATGGGATCCAACTTCCTGGACTACTCGGTACTGGCAGCCGACCCAGTGGCAGGGCAGAAGATCGGCATCATCCTTATTGAGGCCGGCGTCGGAATGACGGTGTGCGGCGTGCTGCTCAACATATTCCACGCCTTTGCGTCCCGGGATCGCGTTCAATGAACCTGCTGGGGCTATATCACTACTGGGTCTTCGCCGTTCTTTTGATGATCGGATTTTACGCCGTGGTTGCAAAAACCAACCTGATCAAAAAACTCATCGGGCTGTCGATCTTTCAGGCCGCCGTATTCCTGCTTTACATCACCATGGGCAAGATCAGTGGCGGTACCGCGCCCATTCTGCAAAAGGACGTCACTGACGCAATCTTCTCCAATCCCCTCCCCCAGGTTTTGATCCTGACTGCCATCGTGGTGGGCATCTCCACGACGGCTCTTGGCCTGGGCATCGTCGTCCGTATCAAGGAGGAATACGGCTCCATCGACGAGCAGGATATTCAGGAGATCGACCGCCAGTGACAGCACTGGACGCGCACTTGCCGGCGCTGCAGGTCGTAGTTCCGCTGCTGATCGCGCCGCTGGTCACGCTCCTCCGGCCGCGGGGGCTGGCGTGGGCGGCGGCAACGGCCACCAGCTTGTTGACCTTCCTGATCGCCCTGGCGCTCGCCGCAGGCGCGCTTGCCGGTGAGACTCAAGGCTATGAGCTGGGCGCCTGGAGCCGTCCTTACGGCATCGAGCTGGACGTCAACAGCTTCGGGGCAATGTTACTGCTGGTCCTGACAGGCGGCTCCAGTTTTGCGCTTCTGGCAGGAAAGCCCAGCCTCGACCAGCAGATCGAGCCGGCCCGCCAGCCGCTTTTCCTCTCCGCCTGGCTGCTCGTGCTGGCCGGACTGTCGGGCATCCTGGTTTCGGCGGACGCCTTTAACATCTTCGTGTTCATGGAGATCTCGTCCCTGGCGACTTACATCCTGGTAGGGGGCGGCCCGGACCGGCGTGCGCTGCCCGCTGTGTTCAAGTACCTGATGATGGGCACCATCGGCGCGACCTTCTACCTGATTGGTGTCGGCCTCATCTATATGATGACGGGAACGCTCAACCTGGCCGACATTCAGTTGCGGATCCAGGATGTTGCAGACCTGCGCCCGGTCCTGGTGGCGGCAGGCTTCATCACGGTGGGCCTGGGCCTCAAGGCAGCGGTCTTTCCCCTGCACGTCTGGCTGCCGAACGCCTACACGTTTACGCCCCACGCGGGGACGGTGTTCCTGGCCGCCTGCGCGACCAAAGTCTCCCTTTACGTTCTGCTGAGCTTTGATTTCGTGGTCTTCCAGCAGAACCTTATGGGGCACGAGGCTCAGTTCGCGGCATTTCTGATGCCGCTCGCCGTGATGGGGATCCTAGTGGCTTCCGCAGTGGCGCTGTTTGAATCCAATATCAAGCGACTCCTTGCGTTCTCGTCCGTCGCTCAGGTCGGTTACATGCTCCTCGGCGCCAGTACCGTATCGCTGCTCGGCCTGACCGCCAGCCTCGCTCACATGTTCAATCATGCGCTGGCCAAAGGCGCCCTGTTCCTGGCGGTGATGTGTCTCGCCATGCGTTTGCCAAGCCTGGAACTGGACGATCTTGCCGGTGCAGCGAAGCGAATGCCATGGACCATGACGGCGTTTGTGATCGGCGGACTGAGTCTGATTGGCGTCCCGGGCACGGCTGGCTTTATCAGCAAGTGGTACCTCATTTCAGCGTCCATGGAACTGGGCGGTGCCGGATGGCTGCTGGTCGCCGTTATCGTGACAGGTTCGCTGATGGCCGTGGCCTACATATGGCGCATCGTGGAGGTTGCATGGTTCCGACAGGCGGGGCCGGAACAGCCGGAGATCCGGGAGGCGCCAGTGCTGATGCTGGCGGTCACATGGGTGGCTGCCCTGGGTAACATTTACTTTGGCCTGGACCCTTCGCTGCAGATCAAGCTCGCTGCCGACGGCGCGCGAATGCTGCTCGGGGGACTGCCTTGAGTCCCCAGGGCCTTATCATCCTGGCGGTGTGCATTCCGCTGGCTGGAGCGGTCATGATCGCCCTCGCGGGCCGCCTCAGCGCGAACCTGCGCGAGACAGTCACACTGCTGACGTCGGTCGCCCTGATCGCGACGGTCTGGAGCCTGCTGCCAGGGATCTTCGAGGGCAGCCGCCCCAGCGTAACGGTTACCGAAACCCTTCCCGGCATCTCCATCGCGTTCGCCGTGGAGCCGCTGGGAATGATGTTCGCCGCCCTCGCTTCTGGATTGTGGCTGATCAATTCCATTTATTCGATTGGTTATATGCGCGGCAATCGCGAGAAACACCAGACGCGGTTCTACGTCATGTTTGCCGTGTCGCTGGCGGCGACAACGGGCATCGCATTCTCCGCCAATCTGTTCACGCTGTTCCTGTTCTACGAGATGCTGACCCTGGCGACGTACCCGCTCGTCGCTCACAAGGGCGACGCCGCCACCATAAGGTCGGCGCGTGTCTATCTGGGCATTCTGATTTTCGCGTCCATCGGCCTGCTTCTGCCGGCCATTGTCTGGACCTACATGATTGCGGGTACCGGGGACTTCACACCAGGCGGCATCCTCGAAGGCCGTCTCGACGGACCGCAGGTGGGCTTGTTACTGGCCCTGTTCGTCTTCGGCGCCGCAAAGGCCGCGGTGATGCCTGTGCACCGGTGGTTACCGGCAGCCATGGTTGCTCCGACTCCGGTCAGTGCACTGCTGCACGCGGTCGCGGTGGTAAAGGCAGGCGTGTTTGTTGTGACGAAGGTGATCGTTTATGTCTTCGGGATCGACTTCCTTTTTGCTGAGCCCAGCAGCGGTTGGCTGTCCTATGCGGCTGCCTTCACGATCATCATGGCCAGCCTGGTGGCGCTCAGGCAGAAGAATCTCAAGCGACTTCTGGCCTACTCGACGATAGGACAACTTTCCTATGTGATCATGGCATCGGCCATCCTCAAACCGCTTGCCGAAGTAGGCGCCGCAATCCACATGGTGGCTCACGCGTTTGGAAAGATCACTTTGTTCTTCGCCGCCGGCGCCATCTACACGGCGTCCAAGAAAACAGAGATTGGTCAGCTGCGCGGCATCGGCCGTCGGATGCCTCTGACAATGACGGCCTTCACGATCGGGGCACTGAGCATGATCGGCGTTCCACCCACCGGCGGTTTCGTCTCCAAGTGGTACATCCTTGCGGGTGCTTTCCAGGCCGACAATTACCTCGCGCTGGCGACGGTCATCCTCAGCACTGCCTTAAACGCAGCCTACTTCCTGCCGATTGTTTACATGGCCTGGTTTGGACGAGACCGGACTCCAGCCGGTCAGGAGCACGGCGAAGCGCCCGCAGCCACGGTACTGGCTCTGACCCTGACGGCGTTT
>JASFOT010000288.1:0-3800 GCA_050116375.1 Gammaproteobacteria bacterium
GAAGCTGCTAAATCGAGAGGGTGACTCCAATTCTTTCGAGGCTCTGCACCGCCGCTACGGTGGCGACATCCCCGCCAGCGCCATGCTCAAGGAGCTGCTGCAGGCCGGTGCCGTCGCCGAGGATAAGGGCAAATTAAGGGCAGTCACCCGTTACTACATGCCCGGGGCACTGGATCCCGAGGCCGTGATCCGCGCCGGGAGCGTTGTCAACGATCTCGGCAGTACCGTCGCCTGGAACCTGGTGCGGCCGGAGGGGGCGCTTTCCCGCATCGAGGGACGGGCGACGGAACCCCGAGTTCCGCTGGACAGGGTTCCAGAGTTCAGAGTGTTTCTCGAGGAGCACGGGCAGGCCTTCCTGGAGGTGGTGGACAGATGGCTGCACGAGAACCGTGCCACCTCCGGAGCGGACGAGAAGACCACCCGGCTGGGCGCCGGCATGTACATGATCGAAAACGAGGACAGCGCTGACGAGGGCAGCGATCAAGAGGATAGCGCTTAGGGCGCTGGAGGTTGTTATGAAAGAGCATCGACTGATTTTTCTCGGAACTTTGGCTATGACCGCCATGCTGGCCGTTGCCGGCTGCGGCGGCGGCGGAGGAGGAGGTTCCGATCCTGTGGTAACCCCGCCGCCGGTGACACCGCCGCCCGATGGCGGAATTGATCGTGGCGGCGTGGCTGTTGGACCGATTGACGGCTTCGGCAGCGTGATCGTGAACGGCGTCCGTTTCGACACCAGCGACGCAGTTTTTACCATCAACGGCGGCGCCGGCGGACAGGACGATCTCGCCGTCGGGCAGGTGGTGGTGGTCAAGGGATCGATCGACGACGACCGCCTCACCGGGACGGCCACCACCGTGTCCTACGATGACGTGGTCAAGGGACCTGTGGAGGTCGGCAGTGTGGACCTGGCAGGCCAGACGTTTCGGGTGCTGGGGCAGACGATACGGGTTACGACGTCCACCGCCTTCGACGATTCCATCCAGCCGCCGGGACTCGAGGGCCTGGCGGAAGGTGACGTGGTGGAAGTCAGCGGCCTGCCGGGCTCCGACGGCATCATCCGCGCCACGAGAATTCAGCGCTCTGCGGCGGTGGTCTACGAGTTGACGGGGTTTGTTTCGAATCTCGATACCGGCGCCTTCACCTTCGATATCGGAGCACAAACGATCGATTACTCCGGCGCCCAGCTTGACGATTTCCCGACCGGCGGTCCGAGCAACGGGGATTACGTAGAGGCCAAAGGATCGGCGTTCACAGCGGGAGGCGCCCTGGTGGCGACACGGGTGGAACTCGAGAACGCCCTTGGCGGTGACGACCTCGGCGAGAATGGTGATGACGCGGAGATCGAGGGGTACGTGACGGGATTCCGATCGAGTTCGGACTTCGACCTCCTGGGAATCCGGATCAGGACTACCGCATCTACCGTGTTCGAGCGTGGCACAGCGGCGGACGTCCGTCTCGACGTGCGGCTGGAGGCAGAGGGCCTGGTGCAATCCGACGGGTCCGTCCTGGCCGACAAGATCCAGTTCCAGCCTGAGGGACGCCTGGAGGCATTCGCGCCGGTGGAGGCCGTGAACCCGGTCGCCGGGACCCTGACCCTGCTTGGAATCCTGGTCCTGACCGACGCGGGCACGAGTTTCGAGGACAAGTTCCTGGGCCAGCAGTCGTTCGGACTGGATGATCTGCGGATCGGCGACTGGGTGGAAGTGCGCGGTTTCGAGGATGACGAGGGACGTTTCCTCGCCGAGCAGCTCGAGCGGGAGGATCCCGCCGACCTGGACGAGATTGAGCTCCGCGGTACCGCCGAAGACGTCACCGCGCCGGGGTTCAGCATTCTAGGGGTGGCGGTAATCACCAACGGGTCCACCGAATTCCGCGATATCAGCGATGCGCCGATCAGCGCGCAGCAGTTTTTCGATGCAGCCGAAGGTCGGCTGGTCGACGTCGACGGCACCTGGGACGGTACCGTGCTGACGGCCGATCAGGCCAGCCTTGAGGATTGAGCCCACTATCCCCCCTTTTCTCGATGCATCGACGGCGGGTCTTCGGGCCCGCCTTTTTTTGGTTATCCACTAACGTTGAGGTAACTTCCTGCTGCTGACGCCACGCCAACCAACAGATACGGGGTAATCGAAATGGAAGAAATTAATCAGGTCATGAGCGAGGACTTCCTGACCCGGGCGTACGATCTCGGCGCCGAGTTCGGGCTCAAGCTTGTCACCGCGCTGGTTATCTTCATTATCGGGCGCTGGGTGGCGCGGCGGCTGGCGGGGCTTGTCGAGAAGGGCATGACCAAGGCCGGAACCGATTCGACGCTTACGGGCTTTCTTCGGAACATTGTCTATATCGGTCTTTTGACCTTCGTGATCCTGGCGGCCATCGCGCAGCTCGGCGTCCAGACCACTTCGTTCATTGCTGTCCTGGGCGCTGCAGGCTTCGCCGTCGGTCTGGCTTTACAGGGGTCTCTGGCCAATTTTGCGGCCGGCGTGCTGATCATCATTTTCCGGCCCTTCAAGTCCGGGGACTTCGTGGAGGCGGGAGGCGTGGCCGGCGTCGTGGAAAACATCCAGATATTCACGACCACCATGCGCACAGGCGACAACAAGACCATCATTATTCCCAACGGACAGATCACGTCCGGCACCATCGTGAACTACTCCACCAAGGACACCCGCCGCGTGGATATGGTGATAGGTGTCGGCTACGGCGACGACCTGGACAAGGTGCGTCGCGTACTGGAAGAGATTCTGAAAGAGGACGAGCGCGTGCTCGAGGACCCGGCGCCCACCATCGGTGTGCTGGAGCTCGCGGACAGCAGCGTGAATTTTGCCGTTCGGCCATGGGTCAAGAGCGCGGATTACTGGCCGGTTTATTTCGCTCTCCACGAGAAGGTGAAAAAGCGCTTCGACAAGGAAGGCATCTCCATACCGTTCCCGCAGCAGGACGTGCACATTCACCAGGTAGCCGGGTAACGCAAGGATCATCGGCGTGAGACTGTTTCGCGGGGGAGGCTGGGCCTCCCCCGTTTTTTTGGGATATCAGTGCCGCCGGCCCCGGTGCCCCCCGCCCCGTGTTCCGTACAGCATGGTCACGTTGATCCGGCGATCCTCGTACCGGTCCCCGAAGTGGATATCGTCGGTTTTGTGGAAGAGGTCGGAATCGAAAATGACGCATCGATTCTGCAGGTAGGGTACGACCAGCCGGTTGGCTCCCTCCGCGTCCAGGTAATCCAGGATGCGCTGCTGCTGGACCGGGTCATAGGTGTTGTATTCGTCCACGCCCCAGTCCGCCGGCGCCTCCCGGTCCCAGATCACCATGCCGCCGCTCTCCGGGTCCAGGTTGGCCTCCGTGGGCGTGATCCAGAAATTCACGTTCACCGCCGCAAAATCCGCGTGCATGTCGATGCCGGCCAGCTGGCTGTCGTACTTGTAGGCCCACAGCTGCATCAGGATGTTGTCGCCGAATATATCCGGCAGGGCTCTGGGAAGCTCCGCCGCGATCTGCAGCAGGAGCGGGCAGTTGAAGCCCTCCTGCAGATAGGCGCCTACGTAGCCGTTGGTGTGTTCGAAGTCATACCAGATGGTGGACTCCAGGCAGAACCGGCGTAATTCGTCCAGCGCCTGGGCGCTGAGGAAATCGTCGATCCAGGTCAGGCCCGGAGGACGGCTCTGGTAGTCGGCGACGATCTTGTCCGGCTCAAGCCCCGGGTTGACTGCGGCTGTGGAGAGCGCAGGCGTTTCGCGATAGTGATGGCAGCGGTTGTAGATACCTCGCAGGCGCCGGCGCACGAGAGAGGAAAGCGG